>SLOZ01000021.1 GCA_007132255.1 Limnochordia bacterium
GAACCAAACACAAACGCGGCCCATGGAAGCCGATTCGGCCGATCCGATGCCTCCGGCAGCCTCTTATCCTAGTCCATGGTGTCAGTTCACTGACACGGGAGTCTGTTTTACAGCGGAAAATACGGTGGTTACGACCGAGTGGTAAACGTCTTTTTGCAGACGTTTCTCCAATCTAAGCCGCGAGCTTTGGGTGTTGAAACACGTCGATGGAGTAGGCCTGCTGGCAACTGCGGACCAGCTCAGCTTGGGCACAAGACTCTACGACATGACACCAAGGTCTAAACGGAAGTCCAAACGGAGTGATTTAAAAACGAAAAAGGGATAGCTTTTGACAGCTACCATGGTATAATAGACCAGTAGGTCTAGACTTGATGGTCTATAAGGACGAGGAGGAATGGCTGTGAGCTTTCACGGATTCATTGATAGGTATGCGATGACCATCGGAGCATTGGTGGCGAGAAACCACAAGTACTTTGCGCAAGGGGTTGAAAGCAAGAAGATCGTGGATGTCATACATGCACTGCATATCGATATGCCAATGATCGCAGGAGTTGGACGGTATCCTTGCTTGGTCGAATATGACGGGAACAACCAGGAAGCCGCTGTGCATGTTGAACAGTGGCTAACCAATGAGCACCCCGTCATTATCTATCACCATGGCGCTGCAGAAGGCTCATTTGATTTTAGTTTCAAAAGGATCTTGGGAAACAAAAAGGGTGAAATTGAGGCAAATCTCATTGCCATTCAAGCACCCTTCAATCAAAACAACAAAACATTCTTGGAGAGCATTGCCTACTTGTCGAACTATACCCTCATGCTGGCAGGCTCAGTTGCCATAATTGACCAACTAGTCGACCAACTTAGGAAATTGGGTAGTAAAAAAATAATTGTTACCGGTGTGAGTTTGGGAGGTTTTGTAACGAACCTTCATTTCACGTATGGAAATTCTGCCGACGAGTACAGACCGCTGTTTGCCGGTGCCAAATTAGCAGATGCCTTCACGAATTCTGCCTATTCCAAGGTTACTTCCCCCCATGGCAAGAACAACGCGCACAAGCTGGCCGCAGCCTTAGATTTTGATCAAGACCTAATGAACCAAGATCAAGACAAGCTCTATCCACTACTGGGCGCCTATGATCAAATTGTCAAGTATGACATCCAAAGCCAGAGCTATAACGGAGATCATCTGAAAACCGTGCCCTACGGCCATGCGACTGGCTCTACCAAGTTCAAAGTGTTGAGGGAATTTATTCTTGAGGCGCTCTAAGGATTAAGGGGTGGACAAATGAAACGCAAGGATATCCTAGATGCAGCGCTCGCGGAGTTTTCCACACACGATTATCATCGGGCTTCCATCAACTCCATCATTGAGAGGTCTAACACGAGCAAAGGCACCTTTTATCACTACTTTGCAGGCAAGGAAGCACTGTACCTAGAGTTGATCAAGTTGGCTTCACAAGAAAAATTGAAGTACATGAAAGCAACGGATCGTACTCTGGATACGACGAACGATGTGTCAGTGTTTGAAATGATGAAAAAGCAAATGGAAGGCGCATTCCGGTTCGGTATGGCGCATCCAAAACTGGCCAAATTCGCGGTCATGGTTGCTAACGAAACCAACGGCCGTATTAGAGAAGCGGCGCAGTCTGTTGTGGGATCATCAGTATCCGATTATCTAGAGCAGATGATCGATCGTGAAATCGCCAGTGGCAGAATTCGTGATGATGTACCAAAGGAGTTCATTCTAGAGATATTCGGGTACATGATGACGCACTTCAATGACTTCATGGCGCATGGCGACATCACGATTAGCCCCACGAACGAAGAAACGATTAAGAAGTATATCGGTTACTACTTGGACTTCATGGAACATGGTTTGGGTACTGCAAAGAACCAATGGTATAAGCCATGACCAAGATAGTTCCGCAGAACCTAGGGATTTCCATGGTTTGTTGAGTCAGATTGCATGCATCCCAGCTGGCGGTCGACCACGGGATGGGGTTGCGTTCTCCGGGAATCCTAATCGTGAATGCAGTTACCGCGGGTTTGATGGTTCGCCAGCAGGCCTAGTACAGGACCATGATGGGAGGAAACGACCGTGAGTGAACGATTCCTATGCGCGATCGCAACATTTGACAAGACGTCCGAACAGCGGATCCAAAGAATGCAAGAACGCTTGACTGCCGCCGGTTTCGTGGGTAACCAGACCCAAGGTATCCCGCACCATATCACTCTGCAATACTACCCTCCCGAGCACGAAGCAGAAGTGGAAGCAATGGTCGCTGAAGTCGTTAGTGCGACGAAGCGCTTTGCTCTGGCTTTCAACTCCTTCGGTCTGTTTGCGCTCAATGTGTTGTTCCTGGCTCCGGATGTCAATTACGCACTGCTGGATCTGCACAATGGACTTAGCACGGGTTCGCTGCCCAGCGAGCGAGGGTGGACACCGCATGCCACAATCCTAATCGATGAGCCGAAGACGGTCCTAAAGGCGCTGCCCCTCATCGGCGATGACTTTGCTCCCTTCATCGTCACCATCGAGGGTGTACAGCTGTACGAGTTTTTCCCCGCTCGTCTGATCGGAAGCTACATGCTGCGCTAAACTGCCGTCAAAGGGTTTTGGACAGTAAGCGATCATGAGTCGCTAGCCCGGAGATACGCATTGGGTTGTTGGCCATGGCGCCACTGCTTCGGGGATGAAATCATGGTTCGTGCCAACGCGCCCGGAGGATAATGATTCTGCGGGTGGTTAGCGATACCTGAGCAACGAAGTGATAGGTGATAGTATCACTATACGGCTGCGTTGAGCTGAGGTTATGAAACGGTCGCTGTCCCATCAGTTCTCTGGACGACCGTCCTACTGGATCGACTAGATACGTGAGACGGCAGCGAAGTACAGCCACCCGAATCAACGAGCCTGTTTCTCGCTCTGACTGAAGGACGCTGTCGAAAAAGGCCGCTTCAGGCACGATGAAGCGTTGAGTATCGCCAGCGGCCTTCACGTGCTCTGGCGTTCTCGATAAACAGTGATGGGACTGGTATGACGAATCTAAGAGACGAAGGTAGAGTCCTGATGCGCTGGCGTTTCCGCCAAAGACTGTCGGTGTGGGGAGTTACGAGCATTTTGCGGATAAGCTCAAGTATGGGAAGGACACGACGGACTGGGATAGTTTAATCATGGTCTACGGACGTCACTTTGAAACGGCCAATGCCGGCTGTGGTACTTCGAGTTTCCTCGCTGATCTGGCCGGCGCCTGTCTAGGAGGTTCAAGACGACGGGCCTTGGGAAAGCATTGAGACATTTATCCAAACAGCGCAATCCCTTGGCTGAGACTGGGGGTTTTCAGTGATCAGAATCGGCCTCTTTTCCGTGAGGACTTGTGCTTCATCGTTGAGCTGCGATTCGTCGGAGACTCAAATTGTTTGGAGGTGGCAAGCGGTGTTCGCAGAAACGACTGATCGCATAGACTCCACCAATCCTGGTGCAGCTTTGATTTCAACTGCAGATCACTGGGAATGGGGGGAGTCTATTCGTTTTTGGGCCGGACCCATCAAGCGAATGGAAGAGACTGACGAGCGCTAGAACCAAAGATGATGGACACCTGGTTAGTAGCTACTGTGCTAGAGACAGACTTCTACAGGACACAGCAAAAGCTGAAGAACCCAGTTGACTTTCGGCCAGAAAAGCGCCGCCTTCAGTTGAGGGCGGCTTCATACGTTCTAATCAGCGAATGTGGGTCAACACTTGTTCGATTTTTGCCGGCAAGTACAACTCCAGCCAATCTTCCATGTTCTTCTCAGTACTGCCTAGAATCTGTTCTAGTTTGTTCAGTCGATAGTTGAGGGAGTTTATTCTTGAGGCGCTACGATGATTGCGAGGTGGACAAATGAAACGAAATGATATCTTGGATGCAGCACTGGAGGAGTTTTCTGAATATGATTATCATA
>SLOZ01000225.1 GCA_007132255.1 Limnochordia bacterium
GGAGTCTATTCGAGACCTCCGGAAACCTTCGAAGGTCTATACACCAAGGATGCCTGCTGCCAAACGGGAGCTGCTGCTCACTCAGTGGTCGGAAGCTGTTGAGCGTTGTTTGACAAAGCAAACATAGCACGGACTACACTCAGTTCCACTGTGAACCAAGAAGAATCAAAGGAGGAATTGCGATGAGTAACAAGTTCGGTGTGATCGTCGGGAATCGTGGATTTTTCGCTGATGAGCTGGCCCGCAGCGGCCGCCAAGAACTGCTAGAAGTCATGAATAGCCTGGGATTAGAGGCTATCACTTTGTCCGAAAACCAAGGCGTGTCCGGCAGTGTCCAAAGCCGTGACGACGCCAAGGTATGTGCCCAACTGTTCAAAGAACACAAGGATGAGTTGGTCGGTGTCATTGTTTCACTGCCCAATTTCGGTGACGAAAAGGCGGTCGCTGATGTGATCCGTGCCAGCGGTTTGGATGTGCCTGTACTGGTTCATGCCTTCCCAGACAAACTCGAAGCATTGGACTATGCCCATCGGCGGGATAGTTTCTGCGGCAAGATCTCCGTCTGCAACAGTTTGAAGCAATACGGCATCCGTTTCTCACTGACCAGTCAGCACACCATGGATCCAACCAGCGACGCTTTCAAAGCAGATCTTGCCCACTTCGCTGGCGTCTGTCGTGTAGTGCACCGATTACGCAGTGCCCGAATTGGTGTTATCGGACCGCGTCCCAATGATTTTAACACGGTTCGGTTCAGTGAAAAACTCTTGGAACGGCAGGGTATCTCCGTGGAGTCGATTGGCCTGATCGACATTCTCAACGGAATTGCTGCTCTTGCTGATTCGGACACAGCCGTGCAAGCAGCCCGGGAACGGATCGCCAAGTATATGGACTCTTCGCGCATTCCCGATGAAGTCATGACTAAATTAGCCAAGCTGCTCTTGGTTACAGAACAGTGGGTCAAGGACAATGATTACGACGCCATCGCCATCCAATGCTGGTCATCGCTGCAGGAAACGTTTGGTGTTAACCCCTGCGTCATTATGAGCATGCTATCCCAATCCGATCTGCCCGCAGCCTGTGAAGCTGATGCAGCCGGTGCCATCAGTATGCTGGCTCTGCAAGCTGCGTCCGGTCGGCCCAGCGCCTTGGTGGATTGGAACAACAATTATGCCGATGACCCCAACAAGGTCGTCTTATTCCACTGCGGCAACTATGCTAAAGCCTTCTATGAAGATGCTTTCATCAGTTATGCAGACATTCTTGGTTCAACGTTGGGTAACGACAAGACCTACGGTGCAATTGCCGGCCGGATCAAGAGTGGTCCCATTACCTTTGCCCGGATATCCACCGACGACTTCACCGGCAAGATCTGCGCTTACGTAGCAGATGGCCAAATGACCAACGACCATCTAGATACGTTTGGTTCGTGGGGTGTAGCCAACATTTCTAATCTCAATGGCCTCATGCAGCATATCTGCCGTCAAGGGTTTGAGCACCACGTGGCCATTTCGCTGTCCCAGACAGCGCCTATCCTAGAGGAAGCCTTCAACAACTACTTGGATTGGTCCGTCTACCGCCACGAAGCGTGAGATGACTGCTCGGAGGAGTGAGAAACGTCATACGAAACTGGAAGTAGCGGCCAATGGCCGTTTTCTGCAGGATTCTGACGGTCGACCCTTCTTCTACCTTGGGGATACGGCCTGGGAGCTCTTTCATCGGCTGAAACGCGCTGAAGTCTGCCACTACCTGCAGGATCGGAGAGCCAAAGGCTTTTCTGTGATCCAGGCGGTGGTACTGGCGGAAATCGACGGATTGACTGTACCGAATTCCTATGGCCAGCTTCCTCTGCACGCTATGGATCCGGCCCAGCCCAACGATGGCTATTTCGAACACGTTGACTTTGTTGTGGATGAAGCGGAAAAACTCGGGCTGTTCATGGGCATGCTGCCCACCTGGGGCAGTTATTGGCAGGGTACGGGCAGCGATCACGTCATTTTCGACACTGCCAATGCCAAAGCGTTCGGCCGGTTTTTGGGCAAGCGCTATCAAGACAAACCCATCATCTGGATCCTCGGCGGCGACCGAAACATCAGCACCGCGCAAGAACGAAAGACCCTAGACGCCTTAGCTGCGGGCTTGGCTGACGGTGACAATGGCGCGCATCTCTTCACCTATCATCCGATGGGACCCGGACGCTCCAGTGAAAACCTTCCGGCCGCCGATTGGCTGGACTTTCACATGTTCCAATCCTCCCACGGTGCCCGGGATCATGACAACGGTTTGTTCAGTGCTGCGGACTACAAGCTGGAGCCCGTCAAGCCAACGTTGGATGGTGAGCCGCGTTATGAGACGATACCGGTAGGATTCTACTTCAATGATGCCAGTTGGCAGAACCGCTTCGACGATTTCGACACACGGCAGGCAGCCTATTGGTCACTGCTGGCTGGAGCCTGTGGGCACACGTATGGTAACAACAATGTTTGGCAGATGTGGACTCGCGAGCGGACTCCATTGATCGGAGCCAATATTCCTTGGCAGGATGCGCTGCAGCATCCCGGTGCCCAACAGATGAAGTATCTCAGCCGCCTATTCAGGGCCCGACCCTTTCACAAGCTGGTACCCGACGAGGAGTTGGTTGTGAGCGGACCCACGGCAGGAGGAGCGAAAATCCGGGCGGCTGTAGCCGCCGACCGATCCTTTGCCTTGGTGTATTCACCGTACGGTGAGCTCTTCACCGTCAACAAGGGCCTGCTGGGCAAAGAACGCATCAAGGAAACTTGGTACGATCCTCGTTATGGTGTGTCCTACCCGCTGCTGACCTCACCGACGCAAGGTTTTCAGACCTACACCCCTCCCACATCGGGAAGGGGCCAGGATTGGATTTTGATTCTAGAAGATGCAGAAGCCGACTTTCCGCTCCCGGAGTTCAGTGACTAGTAGGCCCTATGGAGTAGCACGGTCGGAAAGCAGAGCGCATGACTAAGTTAGAGCATCACCAAAGCTGTGAAAAGAGCAGCAGGCTCCCATCCAATCGGACGGGAGCCTGCTTTTGCGTTCGGTTTCTTCAACCGTAGTGTAGCTTGAGTTTGGCGTATAGATCTTCCAAGGTGAAGGTTCGGTCCACATAGTGATACCAGCGGACCAAGCGTTCAGTCTGCACATGAGAATATGTCATATCTGCGTTGACCTGGGGAGCGGGCCGCATGGTGTAGCAATACTCATGGTCATCCAGCAGCAAACTAACTGCCGGAGAATCGCCGAGACTCCACATCTCGCCCTTGGGCCAGTGAGGATTATGCCCCAGTTTGTGGTTGAAATCCACTAACTGATCGAAGAGGTACTTACCCACTTCACCATATGGTCGAACCTTTACAGCCAACTCAGCGATGCTCACCCGAATGGAAGAATAGACGTCACGCGGAACGACCCACAAAGGAATGGGCGACTGAAACACAACATTAGCCGCATGGATATCATTGCTCAAGTTGAACTCCATTTCACCATCGGGCCACGCCCCACCTCCGATCCAAATGGCAGTCAGTTTGTCGGCGATGGCGGGTTCCTGTAGATAAGCTGTTGCCAGATCGGTGATGGGGCCCAGGAAAATGACAAACAACGGTCGTTCATCTTCGGTGGAGAGAGCTTCCGCAATCAGCTTATCAGCGGCCTCTGAGGGCTGAGGCGTGGTGGTATCCGTTAAGGCTCGCTCTGCCCCCTTGGATACGGGAACTGTATCAGCTAGCTCCATCAGCTTCAACACCTTCACTACCTCGTCATAACTTTCTTCCATGGAATGCTCGGTGCGACGGGTTCCAAAATGGGCAGCAGTAATGTCTTTGACGAGAAGACGGGGACTCAACAGCGCCTGCACAATGGCGAATTGATCATCAGCCTCGTTCTTGGCATCGGTGTTGATGATGACGCGGATCTTCTTAGCATCGGGAATCGTGAACGGTCCTTTCATGGAAAATTCCTCCTCTGGCTTTTGCTTCTGAGTGCACAAAGTACGAAGCACCACCGCCATGCCGATCTTAGCTGGCATAACACCGTCAGGTTGGTCGGAGCGACCGAACTTTATTTCCTTACTTGAAAGCCCGATCCCTTGCTGCTTCTCTTGCTACTCCTGTAACGCAGGCAGTAATACCAGCCGCATCCAATCCGTAATGGGCCAGCAGCTCACTTTGGGATCCGCTGGGGGTGACCTCGTCGGCGATGGCCATGATCCGCAGCGGACATGGCTGGTGTTGACCGAGGACTTCGGCCACAGCGCCGCCTAGTCCACCCATGACGCTGTGTTCCTCCACAGTGATGATGGCCCGGGTCTCACGGGCAGCTCGCAGCACGGCTTCGTTATCCAAAGGTTTGATGGTGTGCATATTCAAAACTCTCGCTTTGATCCCCTGCTGGCGGAGTTGTTTCGCTGCCGTCACAGCGGCCTGCACCACCTCACCTGTGGCGATGATGGTCACATCATTACCTACAGCAAGTTCAACAGCTTTTCCCCACTGGAAGCAATCGGTCCCCGGGGCATAGACCTGACTCACCGGATTGCGTCCTAAGCGCACATAGACGGGCCCTTGAAAGGCTGCGATAACCTCCGTAACAGCTTCTGTCTGGACTGCATCACAGGGCGCTATGATGGCCAGATTGGGGATCGCTCGCATCACAGCAAAATCCTGCAGCGAATGATGACTCATACCTAAGGCGCCGTAACTGACGCCAGCGGAGATCCCTATGAGTTTGACATTCGTTGCCGAATAAGCGACATCTACTTTGACTTGTTCAATACTGCGCATCGACAAAAAACAAGCGGGGCTGCACACGAACGGCACAAAACCAAACGACGTCAATCCCGAAGCAGCACTGACCAAATTCTGCTCAGCAATGCCCATCTCAATGTACTGTTCTGGCAATTCCTCGGCATAGGCATTCAACGTAACAGAGCCACGGGAGTCCGATGTCATGGCCACAATGTGTCTGTTGTTTTTGGCCAAACGCAGCAGCGTCTGGGAAAAAGCTCGTCTAGTTGCTTCGTATGCCTGCTCCAACGCCGCTCGCCTCCTCCCATTGAGCCTCAAGCTCAGCTTTCGCCTGCAGATATTGCTCCTCTGACGGTACACCGTGGTGCCAGTGAGCCTGGTTCTCGATAAACGAAATCCCTTTGCCTTTGGTCGTCTTGGCTAAAACTAGGTGTGGTTTGCCGAGCTTTTCTGCATTCAAGGCAGCGACCAACTCATCGAAATCATGCCCAGACACCTCAGTGACATGCCAGCCGAATGCCCGCCACTTATCTGCCAGTGGCTCTAACTGCATCACATTCTCCGTTGGTCCAGAGATCTGGAGACCATTGCGATCAATGATCGCGGTTAAGTTGTCCAACTTATAATGAGCCGCCGCCATGGCGGCTTCCCACACGGAGCCTTCGGTCAACTCACCGTCGCCCATCAGCACAAAGACACGGGACAATGAATGAGCCCGTTTGGCACCTAAGGCCATTCCCATGCCCACGGACAAACCATGGCCTAGAGAACCGGTATTGTGTTCAACACCTGGGACCTTGGTGTTCGTATGGCCGATCAGTCTGGAGCCAAATTGGCAGAATGTATCCAGTTCTTCACGCGGAAAAAATCCCAGATCTGCTAAGACTGCATAGTACACTTCCACACTATGACCTTTGCTCAAGATGAACCGGTCGCGCTCAGGCCACGTCGGATTCGTCGGATCAACTCGCATCGTCCCATAATAGAGGCTGACCAAGATCTCTGCGGCAGACAAGGATCCACCGATGTGTCCCGAACCTGCGTGGAATATCATGTCGAGCACCAACTTACGTATTTCCGCCGCTTTGCGGCTGCCGTTGACAGCGCACATGGACATTCCCCCTACCATTTATCATTGAAACATATTCAAACAATATCATACAACCTAACCTTCGCCACCGAACTCAGAATCCCTTGTTTGAACCTAAAAAACTGTCCGCCATTGCATAGAGTCTGGCAGTATCTCCGAAAGTCTAGTTATGAAAGGATTCTTCGGCAGTCGCGAAAGGTTCAGTTTCCTATAAGGTATAATACAAATGAACACATAAATACATTTAAGAACTCAAGGACCTTCGCTAACGTGGGCAATTTGCCAAACGCCGTCATGGCCGCTGACGAGCCGCGCAATGTGGACGGCGCCAGCTGCTGGGGTTGGGGCAGTCCTTGGCTGCAGAGCTGCGAGCCGGAGCAGGTTTCGTCAATCGGTGGCAGCGATCGAAGTGCTATGGGAAGCTTAAAACACTTGAAGCCCGGGACGAATACCGTCCTGGGCTTCAGCATTTTGCGGTTAGAGTAGCGTCAGAAACCACCAGCCAGCAGAACTTCGCCGGTCTAGAAACGTGTTGATGAAGTGCCCTGGCGAGCTCATTACAAGAGACTCGAAATCGCTTTAGCAGCGATTTCACCGAGGTGTTCGGCATGAGTTTGCTCGGGATACCGCGAAAATCAACACGTTCCTAGCAGCCCTGTTTCATAGAGAACAATGCGGGGTTCACGACCGAGTACGAAATGCCGCGTAGCAGGCATTTCCCCGAGCGGAACAGTCAACGTTGGGCGTTGAAACACGACTATGCAACAGGCCTGCTAGATAGCCTTAAAAGCTCCTAGCTGGGGAAATGCTTCATTTGCGTCATCCAGCACCAACACCCAATCCTGGCCGCGTCCGGACGTAGGGGGTGCGAACAAGACCGCGGTCTCCCGATGGAATTCGCCCTGAATCTGTGCTTCCCCCGATCGCGGATCGTACCACGTGGCAATCCATTTCTCAAAATTCATGACACTAAGGTCGGCGGTAAACCCTTGCCCGGTAGGGCTGTAGAACATGGCGAATCCATCACCCCGCAGAACCGCTACGTGGTCCAATTCGGCGCAATCGGTCAACACCATGCTCGAATCCGGCACCGCTGTGGCAAATGGCCGGGATTCCATGAGCTTACGCAAGTGCCGAACCTGGCCGGCTCCAGGGCGGTCAATGGCCTCCTGCCAAGTCATGGGGAAGTATGCGCTGGGCTCAGTGGTCATGGACCACACGCAGTGATGACCATAAGTTACGCCGGCTCCGCCAGCAAAGACAGCCCAATAGAGAGCCTGCCGAACATCCGCATCGCGGAAAAAGCCGTTCTCGGGTTTGAAGTTGATCGGATGATCTTCGTATCTTGGCTCACCATCTAAGGTTGGCCGGACAGGGTCTAAAACATAGTCCTCTGCCACCATTCGATAATTGCCGAAGGGCAGTCCATGGCCCGATTGGATCATGTGAAAGTCTACCCAGTCCTCCTGGTGAACCCAGGCTGAAGAGGATGTGCCTCCCGGAGGATGGAACGTCATCAGGTGGCTGCCGCCATCTCCCTCGCGCAGCCCCTCAGCCATGGCCCGAACGATTGAGCGGTGAAGATCGTTCTCTAGAGGGCGGTCACCGCCGAGAATCCAAACAATGTTAGGTTTGTCTTTGTAGCGTTCACCCAACCAACATCCATACGTCTGGGCATTTTCTGGTGTAAAGATCTCCGGGCCCTTGCCCCACTTTTGGTTATATTTGTCTCCCCAAGTTGGCAAAAACCCGATGTATAAGTCCAACTCTTCGGCCTTGTTCACGATGAAATCCACATGGTCCCAATAGCCGCTTGTATCTGGCATGGCAGGGTCAAACTGGCCGGCTTGGTTCTGGAGAAACGGCCTGTGTCCATAAGCGTTTCCAGAGCGGATGCCATCGAACTCGGCCAAGGCCACGGCCTGGATTACATTGAACCGGCGCTCGGCCCGGTTAGCAAGATAACGCTGGGCCTCGTCTCGGTCCAATGCATGGAAAAGTTCCCAGGCTGTGTCCCCCATCCAGAAAAACGGTGATCCATCACTGTGCTGCAGATAGCGCGTATTGGCGCTGACTTCCAAGAATTTCATCCCACGACCCCCTAACAATCCGCTGCCCATGAACATTGTCATGATCGTCACCATTTGCCGTCGTTCAGAGGTGAGCCCACATGCCTGCTAGCGTCCGGAACTCCACGTGTTCCAGATCAGCGAAGCTTCAATGCTGGCAATATCTCTACTGCAGGTGCGGCCCATGGCACCTTTAAGCTCTTCGTTCATCGTCTCGATCTTCTTTTGGACACCGTCGGCTCCGTCGTCCTTCAACGGACCCATGAGTGCTCGTCCTACACAGATGGCATCCGCTCCCAGTGCCAGTGCTTTGAATACATCGATGCCCGTGGCCACGCCACAATCCAAGAAAATGGGCATCCGACCATTGATGATCTGCGCGATCCGCGGCAGCACCATCAGCGGGGGTGCGGCATAATCAAGAATTCCGTGATGGTGTGATACCACGATGCCCTGAACACCAGCGTCCAAACATTTGCGGGTATCCTGTTCGCTCAACACACCCTTGATAATAAATGGCAGCTTCGTTGCCTCGACAAAACTCTTGATCTCCGCCACGCTCTTCGGCTTCATGGGCAGACCGCGGACATTATCGTATTCACCGCGGCCGTTGAAGGAATGATCCACATCCATACCAACGGCAAAGGCGCCGTTCGCTTCCGCATGCTCGATCTTGCGAAAGACTTCGGCATTGTCCGCGTGGGGCTTGATAATCTTGATGGTTCTAGCCCCTGTCTTGATGGTCGACTCCAATTCGGCATCGTCACCCATACCTGTCCACATCACGGCTTTGGCCGCCAGAGCACCTTTGGCCATCTCCACCATGCCGTTAGGACGGGTCTTGTCGAGATGTGAAAGGGCCGCTGTCATAATTGGTGTTGCGAAAGTCTCTCCATACAGCTCGATCTCTGTGGACGGCAGTTCGCCATCGATGTGGCGCATTTCGATCAACAGTGAATCAAAGTAGTCCCGCGTAATTTGATTGGCATCGCCAGCTCGTTTGTTATCCATAATATCCTCCTCGTATCTTTGCTTCCGCTGTGAAATGGCTTGGACCCATACCCAGAAGCGTTGATGTTAACTGGGTATTCCATCAGGCCTGCTGCCTAAATGCCTTCGACTAGCGAAACTCTTCCTGCATAGCATGAGAAAAGCCTTTTAACAGGCTTTTCGAGCGTGCATTGGGTCCGCCAGCGGTCGCTAGCCAACAGATCTGCGAGAGCATTGTTCAGAAGTGCTCTCTTGGTACCTGCTTCTCTGGGTGCCCAGAGGATTCCTCCCGAATGGCACTGGACGGTGCCTGCGGGTACCAACCAGCAGATAGAAAGCTCCGTATTGTGGACCGAACTGCAGCAGCGTTTTGTTAAACTATCACATCTGTCAAGCTCCAAAGACCCTGGAAGACAGCAGTCTTTGTGCCTATCGATACGGGCGCGCTCTAAAGCGCAGTTTTATCGCCGCGTAGAAAATTCCATCGCTGACAGTCTCGACGCAAACCCCATGCCGCTGAAAGACATTTTCGGGCGCGAAGAACCGCGGACGCTGCAAGCTCGCCCGCGGTTCACTGTCTCAATGTCGTATAGAATTTTTGTTACCGACCGCTGACGTGTTGGACCAAACCAGCTGGATTCGTCGTAGCCAATCCAGACACTGCCCCGCCAAAATCGCGGCCGCTACGCCCGTGAGCTGCTGGCATGCCTGCAGCAAAGGAGATTGCCGCTGTGGAGAGAACAAAGGTACTAACCAGGAGTATCGCTGCAAATTTGCGTTTCATTTAAAACACCTCTCTGATTTAGGATGCAGCAGACCGTATCTGCCTTGACATAATAGTATTACTGATTATTATTATTGTCCATTCAATTGAGTTACATTTTATGTAAATTTTATCGACGGCCTGCGTAGCAGCACTTTAGGCCAGATCAGCTCTTTTCCAGAACGGCATTCACTTACGACGTTCTTGAAGAGTGTAAGCTTACAAGGCCTTTGACTTAGCAGTTGCTCCCAGTGCTACCATATAGAGGACACAGAGAATTCTCGCGGTGGTCTGAGCACACGGTGCAGAGCAGGTCATTGGCTGCAATCTCACACTTCCAGAATTCTCCATTACAGGCTGCCGAGCCGCGCAGTTCCAAAAAAACCTGTAAGGATTGGCCCACCATTTCTATAACGGCGCAGAGGAGTTTTGTCAATCTATGAGCGATTCCGCGAAAATCTATCTTTTGGCCTTTATTGCTTTCCTCATAGCCACCTCCCAACTGGTCATCGGTGGCATTGTGGATCAGATCGCACTGTCTCTGAACATATCTGTGGCTGCGGCTGGGCAGTTGATGACAGCCTCAGCCTTAGCCAATGCCATCGGCACACCACTCATCATGATGGCGGCTGCCCGGCTGAACCAACGAAAGCTGATGCTGTGGTCGTTGGGTATTCTCTTCATCAGCATGATCGGCACAGCCATCGGCCGCGACTACGGTATCCTCATGGCCTTTCGAGGACTGTTGGGCATCGCCTTCGGGGTCTACAGTGTTACATCGTACACCATTGCAGTCCGCATCGCCCCGGTAGGGCGTCAAGCCCGCTCCATGGCCACCATTGCCCTCGGCGCCAGCCTGGCCCTGGTGATCGGTGTTCCCATTGGCCGTGTCATCGCGACAACGTTCAACTGGCAGCTTATCTTCTGGGGCATCGGTATCATGATGCTGGGAGCATTGGTCGTTTCGATACGTGCTATTCCTGCAGCTGAAGGGCAATCTCCGCCACCGCTGGGCGAGCAGTTGGCCTATCTCAAGCAGCCGACCATCGCTGCCGCGTTGGCGGTCCCTCTTGTCATGTTCATTGGGTATTCGGCTCTGAACACATACATCACTCCGTTCCTCATCGGAACGCTGCCACTGTCGGAAGCCGGAATCAGCAGCATTCTTCTGGGATTAGGTTTGGCCAGCGCCGTGGGTGCTAAGTTAAGTGGTACCTTCGGCGATCGCATCGGGGCCGGTCGAACCGTGGTCCTTGGCACCATCTGCCAAACGGCGGCCCTGCTGGCACTCTCGCTGCTGCCAAACTCTGTACCGCTCACTGTTCCACTTTTGCTGTTTTGGGCTGCGTCTGCCTGGACCGCCGGTCCAATGCTGCGCTTAACACTGATCGCGTTAGCTCCCGGTGCCTCCGGAATTTTGCTGAGCCTCAACGGTTCCTTCGTGCAGTTGGGTTTTGCCGCTGGGGCGGCCGTAGGCGGAATCGCTGTAACCCATGCGCCCATTGGAGCCATCAGCTGGACAGCTGCCGTGGCTGCTGGGATCAGTGCGATCATCGCTGCACTGGCCTTTGGTTCATCGAAGCAAGCCCAGAGTGCAGCTGAGGCAGAGAGCCTACCATAGCAGCGATCGCTACGGGGCTAGTGTTAGTGTCCAGCTCGACCAGCGTTAGCTGTCCATTGACGACAGCTAACACAATCCTCAGCTTAGACGATATGTAAGCCCCATCGCAGTCTGGATGGGGCTTCTCAGCGGGACTATGGCATTTGCGTTTTCACGGCGAACTCCTTTAGAATAGGCGTTCTTCCATAAACTGCAGCAGATTACCGCGGAAGAAGATGACATTGTCATGTTCGTAACGCAAGTCGGTGACATAAAAGTACGAATAAGAAAGCACTGACATACTGATCTGCGGCTCACCAGAACCATTTGCCACTGGCAGCGCAATATGATAGAACGGATTGTCGCCATAGATCGCCAAGAATGAGTCCAGCTCCGCCATGTCGATAATCCGCTCCGACTGAGCCAAGCGATCCAGCAATACCCGACGATCCTGGTCTCCCAAGTGGAGAACGCCCGGAGCATCCCCATTGGACAGCGGCTGGCCATCAGCATAACCGGTGATTTGGTTGGCTTGGCGGATCACGTCCATCAACGTTGCCTTCGTCTGCAGCACATACATCAGCGCCGCGAACAAATCGGGGCCATCTTGGGAGCTTTCACCACTGCTCAGCACAAAATCTTCTAACTGGAATCGATGAGATATCCGGTAGCGGCGTTGGCTCCCATCGAAGAACTCCAAGAGACCTTCGGTATACTCATCCCCGACGACAGCCGCATCGGTTCGTAACTCCAAGCGTTCCAGCGTACTCCAAAGCTCGTACAGCTTGCTCGGGCTGGTAATGGCCGTTGAGCCCCAACGGTCACCAAGCAGCCGGAATTGCACCGGTGTGTTTTGCTGCAGGATCTCCATGGTGGAACGGGGTTCCTCAACCATGCTGCGCTCCCCAATCTTGATGGAGTCACCGGTCGGATAGACTACAATACCGAAAATAATCAAGCCAAGAACAAGTCCGAATGGTAATAATAGAAGAACCTTCACCGAATGACCCCCCTTCTACTGGCCTCATTAGGAAGTTCCAGGATGATCTCGGTGCCAGGCTCTGCACTGTGAATATGCAGCGAACCGCCATGGGCTTCGGCGATCTGGCGGCAGATAACCAGGCCATACCCGGACGTCTGTGGAATCTCACGGTTCTGTGCTTCCTGCATTCCGCGACCATAATCGCGCAGGGAAACCATCGTCTGTCCATCGGTCCATGCAGATACATCGATGCGTTTGGTGTCGCTGTGGCGAATGGCGTTATCCAAAACGTTGAGCAGCAGTTCGGTAATCCGGTCAGAATCCAGCGAAACCCACAATTCCTCGTCCTTATCCACTCGAAGTTCAATACCATTTTTCTCCAAGCGGTGCCTTATGGTCCCTACGGCTGCGTCAATTACCGTTGAGAGGTTCTGCCGACGCTTCTGGACGCGGAAGGAATACTCACTCAGCTTGCTCTGCACCAATAACTCATTGACCAAGCGCAGCAGCCGCCCAGCTTCCGAGACCACCTGCTGCGAGCATTCCCGGCGCGTGTTCGAGTCTTCGACGCGGTTCAAGAGCTGCCCATAACCGATGATGTTGGTCAGCGGCGTTTTAAACTCATGGGTCATGTGGTCATAGAAGGTCTTCTGTTTCGCTTGTTCCGTTTTCAGACTGGTTATGAGGACTCGAATTCGAGCCAGCATGCGATTAAACGCTCCGGTGAGATCATAGACCTCATCTTGGAAGTGATAGCTATACGCCACTTCGTCGCTGCGGTCATCAATATCAAAGTCAACAATCTGGCGCTTCAGCCTAACCAAAGGAAGCACTGTCCAGCGCGTGACCGCCGCCAGCATCGTGACGGTTAGAATGAATAGTATCAGGCTGATGACAATCATGATGCGGCGCAGACCATGGATCAACTCGTATTCTGCATCCAGTTCGTAGACAATGCGGCCGGCACCAACCAAGTCCTGAACCGAAAACAAAGGAAAATCCAAGACAAAACTGCGTGTGCCTTCGTAATCCGTGACGATATAGTTCATCCCATCATCCATTGCCCGTTCCCAGCCTTGGTCCTCCTCCAGTCCGGGACCATGTTCAATGACCTGCGCTTGGGAGTCCACAAACACAGTGTCAAAATGGTTCAAGTAATACAGCTGTGTCCGCATACCCAGCTGCGCACTGAGGTCATTGTTGATGAAGAACACATCATGGCCCAAAAGCTCGTCCTGCTGCGCCAGATTACGGTTAAAGTGCAGCTGTGCCGTTTGGGCTGCGTTGTACAGGTTGTCGCGCACAATCCGCAGCGTATACTGCTCAAAGGCATGGCTGACCAACAGATTCAGTGCCAACAGCGACGGGAGAACAATCAAGGTTGCGGCAATGGTAATCTTGCGAGCCGTGTTGATCCTCATGACAGGTCCTCACTCCCGGTGTTGAGAGAATATCCCAAACCATACACGGTCTTAATCCATTCCCGGTGGACGCCCAACTTCTTGCGGATCCGCTGAATCTGGACGTCGACGGCCCGCGTACTGTACACCTCGCCAGGTTCTACTTCCCACATCTCAGCTAACAAGGCATCTCGGGACACCACGTCTGGCTGATGCCCATACAGACAGCGGAAAAGCTGGAACTCGCTGTTGGTCAGATCTAGCTTTGCTCCATCCACATACAGTGACCGCTGTTCTTCGCTGAGCACGATCCGTTCATCTCGGGTCGACAATTGTGCCTTGGAGCGGTCGAGCCGCTTACAGAGGGCTCGGACGCGCAAAACCAGCTCTTCATTATCGAAGGGCTTGGTCACGTAGTCATCCGCCCCAAGCTTCAGGCCAAGAATGCGGTCGTCCACATGGGTTCTTGCTGTGAGAAAGATCACGGGAATGCCTTGGTCGCGAATCTGACGCTGCAGATCAAAACCACTGAGCGACGGCAGGTTAACGTCAAGAATGAGGAGCTCGGGAGTAGTATCCTGCAGATACGCCAAAGCCTGTTCGGCACTATCGCAGAGGTGAACAGTGAAGTCCTCCAGTTCAAAAAGAATCTTCAGCAAATTCGCCAGCGACGGATCATCTTCCACAACTAAAATTCTCAAGGCTCCTCACCTCCCCGAAGTACTGTCTCATGAAAGACAATACTGGTTTACAACGGAGTGCGAAACGCCTTCTATGAGGCGTTTCTCCGTGCCAAACCGACAACTCTCAACGTTGAGCGACGGCTATGCACAGCACTTCGTTAAGTACTGTCTCATGAAAGACAATACTGGTTTACAACGGAGTGTGAAA
>SLOZ01000328.1 GCA_007132255.1 Limnochordia bacterium
CGGCTTCCAAGTTCTGAATGACCTCCTCCAATCCGCTAAAATCCGCTGCCTGCGGTTCGTCGACCTCAGGCTCCCAAGGTCCATACGCTCCAACAAGTCCTGACACCAACAGAACCAGAACCGCCACCAAAACAATGCCAAAACGCCTCATGCCGCTACCCCCTCGTGTTCAATGCCTTACAACCATTATACATCCCTAACATACTTTTTACGACACCAGGACAACCAGCGGCAAACGTTTTTTATGACCATTTTTGTGCCACCAGTAACCGAACCGACTGCCTGGCCGATCCCCAGGCTCGACCAACAGCTTTCGTCACGCCCACGATTGAATTTGGATACTGACCACCTCGTGTGGCTTTAGCGAAACAGTAAACTCCGACTGGCTGCCATCCCAGAACAACCCAGTCTGATCGTTCAACGGCTGTTCACTTAGGTTCACCAACTGGACACCGGCAGGCGGGAACGCCAATGTTATTGTACCTTGTCCCCGTTTGCCTTCCGTTTCGTAGACTCGCAGGATCAAAGCGGCGGATCCAGCATCTTCGGCCAGCTTTACTCCCGAGAGCATCATTGGTCCTTGCATAGCTTGAATCAGACACGACCGTGTATCGCCGCTGGCCGCTACACGCTTCAACGACGTCGTCAAGAGGGGCAGTCGCTTTGTCTTAGCCCACTGCATGACAGTCCCCTGTGCCGTCGGACCAGAAAAGACCCCCAAGTCAAAAGCCATGGTGTGGCGCCCAAACTCCGGCGCGGGATCGGGGTCATAGGAACTGCGCAGCAAGGTCAAACTCAGTGCGTCGGCATGGCCTCGGAACCCATGTTTGCCGTGGCCGAGCAAAGCGGCGCTGGGTCCAGAACGACCCGGAAGCGCCCAAGCCCACGAATTGGCCGGAACGTCCATATCTGCAGATTCTCGTGTCACGGCACCAAAAGGCACATCGTACGTGTACGCCATCACTGGATAGGCCAGTGGGCAATAAAACTGGAGCTGCGGTATGCCAACAGCTTGACGCCCCTGCTCATACCAATCCACCTTTACATCATAGTGCAGGCTGGTGCTTTGCGCATCCAATGAAATAGCTGCTCTTACCTTCGAACCACCCAAGGTCCAAGCAAAGCTTAAGCTTTGGCGCACATTGTCGGCGCCAAGCGAGAGCTGTTCCAGACGACCATCTGCGTTCAAAGGCTGGATCTGCCGATAGTCACCCACGCGCCAAGACGTCATTCCTTGGCTATCATCTTCCATGACAAACCGGAACATCCCGCCCAAGCGGTGGGCGTCCACTAACTCTTCATTGGTTCCTTTAGCCACCAACGACGTCAAGACTCCTTGGTGGCTGAACACCGCCCGAATCTTGTCGTTCTCCAGGACCAACAAACGGGGCCGATCCACGCGGGGATCGCGCGGCCGTTCTAGTCGCTGTTGGGTCCGTTCGGGACGACGCAGTGTCACAGCGGCGAAACCCGTGGCAGGAACTGTCACATTTAGAAGCACGCTCACAAAGGTATGGCCCCAGTATTGGTGGGTACCACTGTCCACAACCTGGTGCTGCAAGGCGGTGCCGTCGGACAGCGCAAAACACATCTCATCCGGGCCGTGTGGCCAGTCCCAGACGACAATCTCTGCCGGGCCGCTGCAGGCATACTCGGTGGCATTGAAAACCGCGAAACTGCGGATATCGCCGGCCGAACGTGCGGTCTGGGATATTCCCGCAGCACCTCCAAAACCGACGCCGGCCCCTTCCGCTGTGGTCTGCTGACTGCCATCGCCGTCAGTGAATTCCCAAACACGATCGCTCACAGCCCGCAGACCTTTCAAGACCTGTGTCTGGCTCACGGCCAGCGCCTCTTGGTACAGGCCCATGGCGTGTTCTCGCGTTTCCGCTGTCCCGGAACCGGGAAGAATGTCATGGAAGTGGTTAAACAGGATCTTCTCCCAGGGTTCCCGGAATAGAGAAGCGCCTGCGTAGGTCTGTCCCGTTTCCAACTGCGTTATGACCTGAAGTAATTCTGCTTCATAGAGACCGTTTTGAGCAGCATAGTTACCAGCTTTAATGCGGCTTTGCGACGTATAACAACCGGTGAACACGCTGTTGAGTTCGTGATCAACCACCGGAAACTCGACAGCTGTTTGTTCAAGGTACTCGAAGTACTGCCGGTACGTGCCGAAGGTGATGGTGGGATATACCGGCCACGAAGCCATATCGCGAATACGCTCCAGATCCCGCCTTGTCGGTCCGCCTCCATGGTCTCCCACCCCGTAGACCTTCAGCATGCGCCTGATACCATTGCTGGCGCAGAACGAAGGTACTTGGCAGCCCATATCCCAGCGGATCTCTGAGTTGTACCAAAGCGGTTCTCGGTAAACAAGCACCGTCTCGCCTGATGGTGCCTGCCAGCGATAGATAGTGTGACCATCGTAGCCCCGGCAGTGGTAATACCAACGCACGCCGCCCTTGACCAACACCTCTGGTACATTACGGCTGTGCCCGAAGGTATCCGGTTCAAAATCCAGAGCCAAGCTTTTGGCGTCGATATCCAATAAGCCACTGAGGTACTGCTTTGTATAGAGAATGTGGCGCGCCAAACTTTCTCCCATGGGTATGTTCTTGTCCGTCTCCACCCAAGTCGATGCACTGACCTCCCAGCGACCTTCTTTGACACGGGTCCTGATGGCATCCAACAACTCTGGATCGTGCTCCTGGACAATGCGGTACACCGACGCCTGTGACTGGGAAAACGTGAAGTCGGGATACTCCTTCATCAAGTCGAGCATGGTCCGAAAGGTTTCCAAGGTAATGGCCACCGTCTCGTGAAAACCCCACATCCAGTTCATATCGATATGGGCATGACTGACACATTCGAGACCATAACTCTTGGCAGTTCTACTGATCGCAGCCAGCACTTCCTCGGCCTGCTGGGCCACACCGTCGGTGATGACCCCGTCGCGCTCCATACCCTCCTCCAATACCTTCGAAGCACTCACAAGGACCTGGCCAAAAAACTCGGGATCCTCCACGTTCGCCAATTCATAGGCATACCGCCACTGCGCCAACACTCGCTGTGCCCAATATGATGGGTTGTTCTGCTGCCATTCCTCAATGCGCTCTAATCCCACCGCCATCGCCTCCTATGCGGCACCAACCGGTACCAGTCTCAACCTCATGCTTTTCGACAAAACCAACACTCATGATTCACCTCTTATTACCCAGGCACTGTCTTTGCGAAGAGCCACTCCCCTTTCCCTCGGCTTCACACACAATCGAAACCACCCTGGCTCAAGGCCAGAGACATCTCCCTCCTATCACGCAGCAAAATCTTAGGATTCGTCTTAGGCAGGGCCGTGCATCAACGCATCAGCCCACATTTTGCGGCGGTGATCCCGAAAATACACACCGACGCTGCCTTCATCATAGAGTTCCAAGAGGGCTGAACGGACTTCACTGCCGCGGCGATCTTCCAGCGATGAGATGTTGACCTGCGGCAGCACATGGTGGTCCACTCCAGCGATTTTCCGGTGCACATGTTCTTTGCCCCAAACAGCGTCGCCGATATGGGAGTGACCATAGCAGTGCAGCATGACGTTGGACGGCAGTGGCATCAAGTGATCGAACAACGGTGCCGGACGATTGCCACCAGCTAGAGCATAGTGGGCCGCCATAATCACCGGTCCGTCCCAGGCTGCCATGGCCGCATTCAGCGCTTGGTACTCTGCAATCGCGACGCCATAGGCATCGGTCTGCCCTCGCACCTTGCCATGGGTGGTGAACCACTGCTCGTCCCCAGACGCATGATCGGACAAAAACACGAAGAGCCAGCGACCAAACTGTTCCGTGAAGAAAAACTGCTCCAACCGTTCGGTGGTCCGCCACCCCAACTGATCGTTAACCATAGACCAGAACGGCAGTCTTTCCGGCAGAGGACCCGGCCCG
>SLOZ01000427.1 GCA_007132255.1 Limnochordia bacterium
ATTTCGCCATGTAGCTGCTGACATAATGCCAGGCTCGGCGCATATGATCACCAACTTCTTCAAAACGCACACAGCGCTCATCGTTTTTGACGTAGTCCAATGTATTCTGGGCCAGCCCGACAAATCCTGCGGATTAACGAATTGTTAGCATGCGATGGCAGGGAGGGCCAATAGTTGAGGCGAATGAAGGGGCAGAGGGCACGGTAAGCACAAAGCTGATGAAGGCCAAGCTGCCCATACAGCAAGACGAAGATAGAACCGTCAACAGACGGTTCGTGGAACTAACTAGGAGGAGACGCTATGCAGAGTATCGACTTACGCAGTGACACGATTACCCAGCCTACGCCAGAGATGCGGGAAGCTATGTACAGCGCCGAGTTGGGCGACGATGTTTACGGCGAGGATCCAACGGTGAACCGCCTTGAGGCGGTGGCAGCGCAGGTGTTAGGCAAGGAAGCGGGTTTGTTCACCGCCAGCGGCACCATGGGTAACCTGATCGCCATCATGACACATACGAATCCCGGTGACGAAATATTTCTCGATGCCGGCGCCCATATTTACTATTACGAAGTAGGCGGACTTAGTCGGGTTGCGGGTCTGGTGCCGCACTTAATCGAGGGGGATCGAGGACTGATTCGGCGCCACCAGCTTGAGCAAGCGGTCCGACCAGACAATATCCACTTTCCCGAACCGAAGCTGCTCTGCATGGAAAACACACACAACCGGGCTGGCGGTCGCGTACTGCCCCACGATGAAGTCTTGGCTACTACAGAGTTGGCCAAACAGTTGGGGCTGCGGCTGCATTTGGATGGAGCGCGTCTTTTCAACGCAGTGGCTGCATCCAGTCAAGCGCCAGCCGTTTTGGCAGCACCGTTTGATTCGATCATGATCTGTTTGTCCAAAGGTCTCGCGGCACCTATGGGTTCAGTCTTGGTTGGCAGTACTAAGTTTATTGCCAAAGCTCGTAAGATTCGCAAAATGTTGGGCGGCGGTATGCGCCAAGCCGGTGTAGCAGCCGCTGCCGGTCTGTGGGCTCTGGAACACATGACCGACCGCTTGGCAGACGACCATGAGCGGGCGCGTTCCTTGGGATCAGGTCTAACGGCTATTCCAGGTCTTTCCCTGCTGCAGCCGGTAGAAACCAACATGCTGTATATCCAGATTACTGTTCCTGGGTGGAACGCTGAAAAACTCGTGGCAGCTTGGGAGGAACGCGGCGTGCGCAGTAACGCTGTTGCTGGGGATGCCATACGCTTGGTGACACACTGGGAAATCGACGATGCCCAGATCCAAAGCGTGGTGGCGATCACCAAAGAGATATTAGGAGCGGCCTAACTGCGCCGCATGGTAGCCAGGCGTCACTGACTATCCCGGATCACCGCTACGAAGTGCGGTAAAACGGTGAAACGGACCGTATCCCCGATGTTGGTATGCTCCTCGGGATGAATGTGGACCATGATTTCGAAGGCCATGGCCCCCTGCTTCATGGCCACGACGGCATCAATGGCTTCACCAGTATAGACTTGGCTGAGGATGGTGCCATGCAGTGTCCCATTGGGATCCATCTCAAAGCTGTCGGGTCGAATGGAGATGGTCACTTCCTCGCCGGCTTGGGCACCATGTGTATGATGACAAGGTACAGAACCCAGTTGGGTATAGATGATGCCATTGTCACCCATGGTGCCGCGCAGCAAGTTGGATTGTCCGACAAAGGATGCAACGAAGGCAGTTTCTGGGAACTGGTAAATTTCCCGGGGGCTGCCTTTTTGTTGGATCGTACCGTCCTTCATCACAATGATGGTATCAGAAATGGCTAGTGCCTCTTTTTGATCGTGCGTTACGAATATGGCTGTAGCATCAGCCTGCCGCAGAATGTCCACTACTTCTTGGCGCATTTGGCTGCGCAGATCGGTATCTAAGTTACTGAACGGTTCATCCAACAGGATGACGATAGGATCACGAGCCAATGCCCGCGCCAAGGCTACGCGCTGTTGTTGTCCGCCGGATAGCTGATTTGGCATGGCGTGGAGATAACTTCCCAATCCCACCATGTTCAGCGTCGAACGGACCTTTTCTTTGACAGCTTTGCCCTTGAGGCCAAAGGCTGTATTGCGCTCCACATTGAGATGGGGAAACAGGGCGTAATCCTGAAACACCATGCCGATACCTCGCTTTTCCGGTGGTATCCAGGTACTGGAGTCCACAACGGTTCGCTGTCCGATGATGATGCGCCCGGTTTCTGGACGTTCGAACCCCGCGATCAGGCGCAGTGTTGTGGTTTTGCCGCACCCGGAAGGTCCTAACAACGTGGCTATGGTACCCTGTGGAATGGTCAGGGAAACTTGCTTAACCGCAGCATCATCGGCTTCTGTGTAGGTCTTGGTTACGCTGTCCAGTGTAATGGCCATGCATCGATCCCCTCCCGTTGGATACTTAGTATTTGTTCACGATCAGGCGCAGCGGCAGCAGGGATACGACAATCAGCAGCAGCCCAGCCGGTGCTGCGTAGGTGTAGAAGCCTTCTGCTGATTCCATCCAAATCCGTACGGCCAGCGTATCAAAACCAGCCGGACGCAGCAATAGTGCTGCTGGCAGTTCTTTGAGCGCACTAACAAAAGCCAAAGCTCCACCGGCCAATATGCCCGGGAAGATGGAAGGCAGAATGACACGCAGCATCACCCCGAAGGCATTCTGGCCCATGCACCGTGCGGCTTCATCCAGGCGCGGCGAGACCAGTTCCAAAGCGGCATCCTGGCTCTGCATGCTCTGCGGCAGGAAGCGAACTGCATAGGCTAGTACCAGCATACTTAAGGAACCATAAAAGATGGGCAAAAAGCGATCATAGAAGATCATGATACCCAAAGCTACGATAACTCCCGGCAGTGCATAACCACCGTAGGCCACTCGCAGAAGTGCCGCCGTAGTTTTGCTGGGATAACGTGACTTGAGGTAGGCCAAGGGAAGTGCCAAAAACATCACGATGACAGCTGCCAGAGCTGCCGAACTGAAGCTGTTCCAGGCGTAACCCCAGAACCTGTGGTCCACAGTACCTTCGCCCCAGCCGAGATAGGTCCAATACACTAAGGCGGCGATGGGCAGCAGTACCGCAAAAACGAGTACTAAAGTGACAAAGAGGACAGCCGGTGCTTTGAGCCTCCCTAATACCACTGTGCGCGGTGTCCGATAGGTTCCGGTGTTTTGGTGAAATGCATCCTTCGCTCTGGTAAAGCGCTCGATCGTTAGTACGATAACCGTGATGCCCATAAGGAGCAGGCTCAAGATAGCTGCTGAAGATTGGTCAAAACGTCCAGTCATTTGGTAATAAATAGCCCGCGTGAAGGTCTCGTAGCGCAGCATTGCAATGGTGCCAAAATCGGAAAGCACGTAGAGGGCAGTCAATACCGCACCGGCGCCGATGGCCGGCCGCAGCAGGCGCAGTGTAATCCGCAGCAGCACCTGCCAGTAGGGAATGCCACAACTAAGACCAGCTTCTTCAAAGTTTTGATTCAGCCTTCGCAGGGCAGCGGCCACAATGAGATACGTGTAAGGGTACGTGAACCAGGTTAGTACCCAGGCAGTTCCCCAGAAGCCATATACATTCAGGGGAGTGCCACCAAAGATCTCAAACACGACGCCTCGCGGCCCAAGGATTAGGATGTATCCCAGAGCGCCGATGTACGGCGGGATAGCCAAGGGCAGCGCTAAGAACCAGCGCCAAAGACGCCGGCCCGGGAGATCGGTACGCATGGTCAGAAACGCCAACAGACTGCCGATGGTTGCGGCGGCGGTCGTGACGGTCACGGTCAAGCTGAAGGTATTCCACCAAAGGCTGGGGATCCGTGTACTGAAAAGACGCGACCACTGGCTTTGGTCGGCTTGTGCTGCCAAAAGCAGCACATAGATCACAGGAATGATCATAAGGGCG
>SLOZ01000226.1 GCA_007132255.1 Limnochordia bacterium
CATTGCCAGCAGTGACCTGAGAGTTTTCCCTGAAGGAGTTCGTTCGTGATACCGAACGCACCATGTGCGGTCTACCGCTGGGTGCAGCGTTGACCGTCGGGTTTGGGTGTTGAAACACGTCTGCGCCACGGGCCTGTGGGCTCGACGATCGCTCTGTGGGATAGAACTGTGAGTCCAAAATGCCGTCAGGCTCACAGCGGGGCTGCCAACATGGATTCTCGGGAACTCACATCCCAGGAGGTCTGAATCAACCTGTTGGCGAACTTATCCGTTACGGATGACAAAAGTTTCAAAGGGGGCTAAGGCATGAGCGCACTTGTAACAACACTGGGTGAACGAACCTTGGAGGAGGTCCAGGGAATCCTTCCCCATGAGCACGTGTTTACGGACACTCGCCAAGGTGAGCCACCGGGCTTCGGGCAGGGAAACAGCGAGGATGTCGAGAAGCTTGTGGTTCCCTGGCTTCAGAAGCTGCAGAAGCAGGGCATTAACTGTATGGTAGAATGCACACCCATTGGCTGCGGTCGCCGGGTGGATATCATGAAAGCGGTATCGGAGGCTGCAGGCTTTCCGTTGGTTGTGGCGACCGGCATTTACCGAGAACCGTGGATACCCCAGTGGGCTGTGGATGCCAGTGGGGCAAAGCTCTACGAGTGGATGAAGAAAGAGCTCACGGTTGGCATTGAAGACACCGGCGTCCGAGCTGGGTGGATCAAACTCAGTGCCGGTGATGACGGTTTGACTGCTGTAGAAGAGAAGATCCTGCGAGCCGCGGCCCGAGCGGCCAAGGAGTGCAGCGCCACCATCGGCAGCCACACGATTCGCGGTGAGGTGGTACTGCGCCAGTTGGACATCTTGGAAGAAGAAGGAGTTCCTCTGGATAGGTTCATTTGGATTCACACCCAGGCCGAATCGAACCAGGAGTTTCACATGCAGGCTGCAGGGCGCGGTGCTTGGTTGGAATTTGATGGAATCGGGGGCAGTCCGGCCGATGAGGACTATTTGGGTCTACTCCAGAGCGCTTTGGATGCCGGCTTTGGGCAGCAGATCATGCTCAGTCAAGATCGCGGGTGGTATGATCCTGCGCATCCGGATGGATCTACCTTCAAGCCCTACACGTATCTGATGGACTCCTTCGTGCCTTTGATGCGCGAGGCTGGCTTGGCTGGCTGGGAGGAACAACTACTGCGGATCAATCCGTTCCGAGCGTTTGCGCGCTAACCTAGCAGGCCTTTTGCACAGCCGGTTTCCAACGCCCAAAGCTGGCAGTTCAACTCGGAGAAACGCCTGTTTAAAGGCGTTTCGAGCTCAGTCGTTAACCACGCAGTGCTCTCAATGAAACAGGTCTGCTAGGGGCAAAACGCAGGCTGGAATGTGGAAGGTTATGCTTCTCAGCTTCTTCCATATACCTGGTAGGTTTTTGGGCAGGTTAGCGTGGTTGGTTTTCGGTTCGCAGAGGCAAAATGCTGCCTTGCGCAGTGGCGTCAACGCCGTCTGTGTTTCATCCTGAACGGTATCCAAGCACTCAGTCGTGGGGGTCGCAGCCTCCATGTTGCTCCAAGGAGGCGATACTATATCTAAAATCTCGATATCCAACAATACCACCGCCTGCCATTTCGGACCCTTACAGGGTTTCTCGGTGTAAACAAGAGAAGCGTGGCAGCGAAATCGCCACACAATTGGACATCAAATTCGATCAAGACGCGTACAAGCGATTACGGCAGACCGACGGTGTGTACACGCTTTTGACGAATCTTCCGGAAGAGTATTCGGGGAAAGACATTCTTCTGCGCTACAAACAGCAATTTAACGCCAACCCGCGGTTTGCGGATCGAAAAGGTCCGCTGGGTTTGCTCCCGCTGTTCTTGAAGGAAAAGAGCAGGCTGGAAGCGCTGGTTTTTGTGGTTTCGGTTGCTCTGATGGTGTACGGGTTATTGGAGTACACTTTGCGCAGGAGTCTCAAGGAAACAGAGTCGACTGTGCCGCGTCTGTATTCGAAGAGCCCGACCCAGAAGCCCACAGCCAGGATGCTTTTGGCGGCGTTCGAGTTTTGCTCGGTAACGAAAGAGGATGATGGCGAGTCCATCACCTACGCGGTGCAGCCATTTAACCAGTTACAGGCCTTGATCTTTCAGCATCTTGGCATCGATGATCCGTGGGGCTTTTTGCGATAGAAGCAGAGAATCAGACTGAATTGGCCAGCGCGCAAAAAGTATGCAGATAACACGGAGCTCCATCTACGTATATGCCAAGGGTTAGTATGGTAGTGCAGAAAAAGACCCGGAGGGCTAGCGGTACGGATGCCGCCGCCCTCCGGGTCTTTTGGTGTTACCTATTGTGTTTCTCAGTCTGCAGCCTTGTCTCGCTGTGCGTTTTGGCCACTCCAGATTTTCTGGGATGACCAGGAGATGGCCGGTGCCGCCCAAAATTCCGAATCGGCGGGCAGTCCCAAAGGCAGGAAGGCTGTAGTGCAGAGATACAAGCTGCCTGTGGTGATGTACGGTTCTCCCAACCCAGGCTGATCACCGGCCAGACCAATATTGAGCCAGCCCTGCTCATCGAAGGTGCCTTCGGCCTCCAGGGTACGGGTGATTACGGCCTGCAGCGCGCAGCGGACCTGGCTGGGCGCTAAGGCGTCGGGGAGTTTGTCCAATAGCGCCAGATGGGCCAAAGCGTGAAATGCTCCGCAGCGGTAGGCCAGCGAGCGGCCTATGGCTGGGAAACTACCGTCAACAGCGATCATTCGTTCTAAGGCCGTGGCGTAGCGTTGGGTGCGGTCCAGAAAACGCTGGCGCATTGCTGTTCCTTCAGCGATGGGACCCGTTCGAGTTTCGGGATAGCGCTCAGCAACCACGTGGAGTATATCTAGAAGCATCGGGTGAATCACGAAACTGTTGTAATAGTCCCAATGGAAGTGCGGTCCATCGCTGTACGTCCCATCACCAACATACCATTGTTCGTGCTGCTGCAGTGCATAGTCGATGCGCGTCATATCCGGGTCTTGGCCCATGACAGCCAAGGCCGCTTCTACCATGGCCGCAAACAGCAGCCAATTGTTGCGGGGCGGGCGGATACAGCGTGACGCGATTAATTCGTTCACTAACTGCTGTCGTACCGTCGAGGACAGTTGGTCAAAAAGAACCTGCGGGGCGCGCAGAATCGCTTGTCCCAAGAACGCTGCTTCGACCAATTCCTGTTGAAATGGCTGCCCATTTCCTCCGAGGTGGCAGTAGTCCGGGCTCTTCGGATCCACAACCGCTGCTACGGCGTCTTGAGCCATCTTCGCATACGTTGAGCGCAGAATGTTTTCGGTTGGGCCAGCTGGTTTGGAGGTCCCCCTCTCGGGAACCGCTTGACATTCGTCGCCATTGAGTCGGGCGCCAACACGAGCCCCATCACCGGCACTCTCTAACCAAGGGGCCATGCCGGCGAGCGTTCTCGCTGTGGCTTCCAAACCGGAGACTCGGACCCGGTGGTCTGACAAGGTGGTATCGACCAGTGAAATCGAAGTGCGCTCGCCAGGTCCACGGCGGCGTGGAATAGCCGCCGTTAAGGTGCGTGACTGCGCCGCCTTGAGAACGGGCCCAGCTAGCCTCGTTAGCTGAGCA
Organism: Limnochordia bacterium; assembly: GCA_007132255.1. Lineage (GTDB taxonomy): Bacteria > Bacillota > Limnochordia > Darwinibacteriales > B1SED10-159 > SLOZ01. The sequence continues at coordinate 3,609 of SLOZ01000226.1, forward strand.
AGCCAAAGGTCCCTGGGTGTCTGGGGTGAGGCAGGTGAAGGCGATGTGTTCATAAGGTGGTCACTCCTTGGTTAAGCATTATTAGCGAGCAGACGTTTGCGCCAGATTATCGCTCGGACAGCGGCCTGGGGACGACTGAGTCCGTGCTTCAAAACGGGATGCGTTGGCAGTAGCCCAACCAATCCGAACTCCGAAAGCTGTGGTTTGGTCAGAGTCCGTGCCGTTGTCATGGCGCTCGCACGGCGACTCTTTTGATTTTCTTCGGTCAGGTGCGGTTTCCCTTGTGTTCTTTGTGTTC
>SLOZ01000049.1 GCA_007132255.1 Limnochordia bacterium
AACTCTGCGCTGTGCAGCGCCGGAATCAAACCGAACACACGCCGCTGCTCCGGCCACGTAAGCCGAGTCTGAAAACCTACCAAATTCAGCAAAGTTGCTTCATAATTTTCTTTTCGCAACTGGAGTACTGCATATGGCCGTTTGCCGTCGGCGTTTTTTAGTCCAACCGGACGCAGGGGCCCATAGCGCAGGGTATCGGGGCCTCGTTTTGCCATTTCTTCGATGGGCATGCAGCCCTCAAAGACCTTAATGTCCTCTACCCCCTCGTGCAGGGGCGTCACCTCGGCGTTAACCAAAGCGTCATAAAACTGTTCGTATTCTGCTTGGGTCAGCGGACAGTTAAAGTAGTCTGGGGTCCCTTTGTCATAACGAGCGGCCCAAAATCCCAAATCGTAATCCACGGACTCACCGTCAACGATGGGAGCGGCCGCGTCGAAGAAGTGCAGGTGCTCATCACCAGTCATCAGCTGCAGCTGTCGAGCCATGGCATCACTGGTCAGCGGCCCTGTGGCAATGATAGCAATACCCTCCGTGGGGATGGTCGTACATTCGTCCCGGCGAATCTCAATCAGCTCGTGGCCTTCCAAAGCTTGAGAAACCGTCGTTGAGAACAGGTGGCGATCCACTGCCAAAGCGCCCCCAGCAGGTACCTTCACAGCTTCGGCACAGCGGACGATTAAGGAGTCAAACTGCTGAAGCTCTGCTTTCAGAAGTCCTCCAGCGCTGCTGGTAAGATAGGAGCCCAAGGAGTTGGAGCAAACCAACTCAGCAAAGCTGCCAGTGTGATGAGCCGGCGTTGTCTTTTCCGGACGCATTTCCCAAAGGATCACGGGAATACCTCGCTGCGCCAACTGCCAAGCAGCTTCGGAACCAGCTAATCCGCCCCCGATTACATGTACGGTCATTGTGCCTTACCTCCCGGACAGCCCTTAGTGGAACACGTGGGTGCTTGACCCTGGCGTTTTACAACCAATAACTCGCCACAGTGTGGACAGGCTTCGTTCACCGGTCGATTCCAGGACGTGAAATCGCATTCGGGGTAATTCGAGCAGCCATAGAAGGTCCGGCCGCGTTTGCTTTTGCGCGCCACAATCTGCCCATCGCTGCATTTAGGACACGGAACACCGATTTCTTCGAGGATCGGCTTCGTATTCTTGCACTCCGGATATCCCGGACAGGCCAAAAACTTGCCAAAGCGCCCCCACTTGACCACCATCAGCCGTCCACAATGCTCGCAGGGTACGTCGCTGACTTCTTCCTCGATTTCGATTTTTTCCAACAGTTCATGGGCTTTTTTGAGATCTTTTTCAAAGGTCTGGTAAAACTCGCCCAATACACTTTTCCAATGGGCCCCTCCATCTTCTACTTCATCCAACTTCTTCTCGAGCTCTGCGGTGAAGCCAATGTTCATAAGGTCAGAGAAATGCTCTTCCAGTAGATCGACGACGATTACGCCCAACTCGGTGGGAACGAAACGTTTTTCTTCCATAACGACATAGCCCCGCCGAAGAATGGTGTCGATGATCGGTGCATACGTCGAGGGCCGGCCGATCCCCTTCTCTTCGAGGGTTTTCACAAGCATCGCCTCGCTGTAGCGCGGCGGCGGCTGCGTGAAATGCTGTTTGAGATCCAGTTTCTTCCGCTTCAGCGGCTGACCGTCTGCGAGCTCCGGCAGCATACCTTCCTGCTCTTCGGCTTCATCGCGCCCTTCCTCGTAGAGCTTAAGAAATCCCGGAAACCGAATGCTCGAGCCGGTGGCACGGAATTGGTACTCCCCAACCTGAACATCCACCGAAACACTGTCAAGAATGGCCGAGGCCATCTGGCTGGCTACGAACCGATCCCAGATCAGTCGATACAGGCGCAGCTGGTCACGACTGAGAAACTCTTTCATCTGCACAGGTGTTCGCAGTGCCGAGGTTGGTCGAATGGCTTCGTGGGCTTCCTGGGCACCCTGTTTGCTGGGGAACTGCCGCGGTTTGGCAGGCAGGTAGTCGCTACCGTACTTCTCTTCAGTGTATTGGCGAGCTTGGTCAATGGCTTCCTGACTGACACGTGTTGCATCCGTGCGCATGTATGTGATCAGTCCTACGGCTCCTTCTGGTCCGATATCCAATCCTTCATAGAGTTGCTGTGCCACGCGCATGGTCTTTTTCGTGGTGAAATTCAGTTTGCGGGCAGCTTCTTGCTGGAGGGTACTGGTGGTGAACGGCGGCGTTGGGTGGCGGCGGCGTTCGCGCTTGCGGACAGCATCAACGGCCCAAGATTTCCCCTTAATGGCGTCCCGCACGGCCGTTGCATCTTCTTCACTGTGCAGTTGAAGTTTCTTGCCTTGAAAGTTGAGCAGTTTGGCTTCGAACGTATCACCTTTATCCGTCTGCAGCAGAGCCGTGACCGTCCAATACTCTTCGGCCACGAATGCATCGATTTCCTGCTGTCGCTGGCAGATAATCTTCACAGCCACAGATTGAACGCGACCAGCGCTCAGGCCCTTTTTCACCTTGGCCCACAAGAGCGGTGATAATTCATAGCCAACAAGGCGGTCAAGGATACGGCGCGCCTGCTGCGCAGCGACGAGGTTCGCAGCGATTTCTTTGGGCTGCTTTACGGACTGCTTGATGGCATCCTTGGTAATCTCCCTAAACTCAATGCGGCACTGGCCTTCGGGAATATTCAGCGCAGTAGCCAAATGCCAGGCAATAGCTTCGCCTTCGCGGTCTGGGTCTGTGGCCAACAGAATACGGTCCACTTTCTTGGCTGCATCCCGCAGTTCCTTTAGGACCGGCCCTTTGCCGCGGATCGTGATATATTTTGGCTCAAAGTCATTCTCCACATCGACGCCAAACTGGCTTCGCGGCAGATCACGAACATGGCCCATACTGGCCTTTACAGTGTAGTTACGGCCAAGAAACCTTCCGATGGTCTTGGCTTTTGCTGGTGATTCGACGATTACAAGTGATTTTGGCAAACATGCCACCTCCAAAATAACGGCACAAGGGAGGACATTAGGCCCTCCCTCGCGGTATCAAGTCATCTGTGATCTGTAACCCACTTACTGGCGGATCAAGTGCGGTGTCAGAAGCGCCCGCAGAAACGGATCAGGCGTTTTCTGCGAGGCTGCTTCCAGAAGCTGTTGAACCGAAATCGGCCCATCGTAGTCGTGCAAGAGCTGCCAGATCGTTTCTTCTAACTGTTCAGCGGTAAATAGGCCGGAATCAGCAAGCATGACCAGGGTCTCCTGCACATCCTGAGGGAACTGCCATTGCTCCCAGGCCGAAAAGACTCTCCGGTGAAACGTGGTGTCTTCGGCTTCAAACACCCAGAACATCGTATCAGAAATGTCTTGAAGAGCAAATCCTTGACCCAGAAGTAAGTCTATCAAACCGTCTGCGGTCATGCGTTCATGCTCGTCAATCAAGCCGCCAATCGCTTTAAAGACAGCGGGGTTCTTCACAGTCCTCACCCCTTTTTGTTGAACTGCCTTCTATTATAAAGTGTTTCATCAGCGAATGCAATGATTCTCTTTTTCAGTATTACTGCAGCTGCAGGCGGGTCACTTCGCGCAGCACTTCATCCGCTGGACGACCAGTGCGTTGGACGATCTGACTGGGTGTCATCCCGGCGGCTAGCATGGTAGCGATGTCACTAAGCGCCTGTGGCGGTGCTGGTTTGGGAGCAATTCCAAGCTGTTCTATAACCTCGGTGGGAGACTCTACCAAAATGGCCCCTTCTTTTAGCAGTTGGTGGTTCCCCTTGCGTCTGGGATCATCGATGTTGCCGGGTATCGTGAAAACGTCTACGTTGAGATCAGCAGCCCACGTTGCGGTGTTTAGCGCTCCGCTAGGCGTACCAGCTTCAACAACAACGACTCCCAAGGATAACCCTACTATAATACGATTCC
>SLOZ01000250.1 GCA_007132255.1 Limnochordia bacterium
TCAGAGCCCCAACCTACCAGGTAACTTGGCAGAATCGGCGTTTTGCCTAGGCCGCCGGGAGCGTTGATGATATACGTCGGAATGGCCATACCAGAGGTGTAGCCCCGCAGTTGTTCCATGATTTCCAGCCCGGTTTCCACACGCGGATGGAAATGCAGCGTACCCTTAACCACTTTGGCATGGAACATATAGTAGGGTCGTACCCGGATCTTTAACAGTTCTTGATTCAGCTTCTTCATGACATGAGCTGATGAGTTAATTCCGTTTAACAACACAGATTGGTTGCCCAAAGGCACCCCAGAGCGGCTTAAGCGATCGCAGGCCTCCCCGGCTTCCTTTGTGACTTCTTTAGGATGGTTGAAGTGGCTGTTGACGTATACCGGATGGTACTTACCAAGAATCTCCGCCAACTTAGGCGTAACTCGCTGCGGCAGGGTTACCAGTGTCCGCGAACCAAGACGCACCATCTCCACATGTTCGATGGCGTGCAGTTCCTGCAACAGCCATTCGATGGTTTCATCTTCTAACATAAAGGCGTCGCCACCCGTAATCAGTACATCGCGGATTTCTGGATTCTCACGAACATACTCAACTGCCTGTGTCAACTGCTCTTGTGTGGAGTGTTTGTCCAATTCACCGATGGCCCGGCGGCGCTGGCAGTGACGACAGTACATAGCACACTGGTTCGTCACTTTGATGATGAGTCGATCTGGATAGCGTCGCGTTATGGCTGGAGCTGGATTCGTTGTGGTCTCGGACATCGGATCCAGTTCGCCGCGTTCGGAATACTCAAAAGCAGATGGCACAGCCAGCCAACGGATGGGACAGCTGCGATCATCAGGGTCCATCAGTGAAGCATAATATGGAGAAATAGCCCAGCGATACTGCTGGCCGATGTCTTTGATGACATCGTATTCGTCATCGCTCAGATTGATGATCTTTGCCAACGTATCCACGTCCATAATTCGGTTTTCCATCTGCCAATGCCAATCATCCCAATCGTCCTCTGTGCCGCCAAGAACATCTAAGATGATCTGTTTCTGCTGGGCTATGGTATCAGCACTGCGAAAACCGGTTTGGATGTCGTCCTGCACCTTAAGGTACTCGCTAATCCGACCTTTGAGTTCTTCGGCACGCTCAAGGGATATCTGACGTGCGGTTCTATCAGTCATAAGATCACTCTCCTTCGATCGAGGTTTTCACTCGTTGTGTCAAAAAGGGACCAACTGTAAACAGTCAGCCCCAACGATACTGGAAAAATGGTTGCTTTCAGTTACCGGCCGTTACGCAGGCAGCGGTGGTGAGCAAGGGCTGAACGCTAACAGAGACACTCCCACTCTTTGCTTATCCTATAAGAAACGGAATCTTGCCTGCAGGCCAGGGGAAATCCAAACGGTACCATCTTTGCTCACGATCACGGCTTCGATATCCGGCAGCTGTTCTAGAAGCTGGATCGACGCCGGTTTGCCTAAGATAAACAGCGCTGTGGAAAGAGCATCACCATCAGCGGCCGTAGGTGCTACTACAGTCACACTAGTCAGCTCATCGGCCGGAAAGCCTGTGGCGGGATCAATAATGTGGTGAAAGCGAGTTCCATCCACTTCAAAATACCGTTGATAGTCGCCCGAAGTCACAACCGTGGCATCCATCAGTTCCACCACAGCCATAACTCGACTGGGTTCAGCGGGGTCTTGGATTCCCACACGCCATGGACTGCCCTCAGTATCGCGAGTTCCAACAACACTGATGTCTCCTCCGGCGTTGATAAGACCGTGCTCGATGCCTCTTTCACGCAGTACATCTGCACCGCGATCGACGGCATAGCCTTTGGCAACACCACCCAAATCAAGCATGAAGCCTTCTGGAATTTTCACAAGTCTCTGGTTTGGATCCAAGGCAATGGCGGTGTAATCTACGTGTGCCATTGCGTTTTGTAGAGCTTCGTTTGCTGGGACTTGGCGTTGATCGGTACCAAACCCCCACAGGGTTACCAACGGTCCAATGGTAACATCAAAGCTTCCTTTCGTCAAGTTTCCATACTTGATACTGCGCTGCAGCAGCTCGACAACTTCAGCACTAACGGAAACCCACTGCCCAGCTTCGGCATTGATCCGGCTAATATCACTGTTATCCACATATCGAGAAAACAGCGCTTCGATTCGCTGCATTTCGCGAAACGCTTCATCGACAGCCGTCGATGCATCAGCACCAATGGCGCGAATATCAACAGTGGTGTCCATCAAGAAGCGTGTCTGGTTCACCGTTTCTGGCTGGGTAGCTTGACCAGAAACCCACCAATGCCCGCCACCGATCAACGCTAATGCGGTCAACACTGCAAATCCTAACAGTACCCGATTGTTTTTCAATAAAAGTCACTCCCCAAGCAGCGCCAAAGTCACTCTAACTGGCCCGACGCTTTTTGATAATGGGTTTGCCATCCTGCTCGTCGATGGTATTCATCGGGCACACAGCCACACATTTGCGGCAGTTGATACACAACTCATAGTCAATGCGTGCCAAATTATCTTCAACAGTAATAGCATCCACAGGACATTCTTTTTCGCAGCGGCGGCAGGCAATACAGCCTACAGAGCAAACGGATCGTGTTTCTTTGCCTTTGGCTAACGAACGACAACGGATGTGGACTCCTTGGCGTTCTTCGGCAAGCACAATAATGTCTCGAGGACAGGCCTTCACGCAGGCATTGCACGCCGTACAGTTATCTTCAATGATCTCCGGGAGACCATTCTCGTTCATGCGCATCGCGTCAAAACGACAAGCTTCAACGCAGGTGCCACCGCCCAGACAGCCAAAAGCACAACCCTTGTCTCCATGCTGTGTCATGTGGACGATTCTGCAATCTACAGGGCCGTGGTATTCCGCTCTTCGAGGAGCTTCGTTCTGTCCACCTTTACAGAGGACCTGCGCCACCCGACGATTCTTGCCGCTCGCTTCCACTCCGAGTACGGCGGCCACTTTGGCGGCCACTTCAGCTCCGCCCACAGGACAGCCATCGGCAGGAGCTTTACCTGTGGCGACGCCCTCAGCAAACGCACGGCAGCCTGCAAAACCACAAGCACCACAGTTAATCCCAGGAAGAACCGCTTCAATACTGTCAACGAGCGGGTCTGCTTCGACGTGGAACTGCTTGGATGCAATGGCCAAACCTACAGAAAAAAGAATACCCAAAGCTCCCATACTTATCAAAGAAACCACTGTATTGCTCAAAGGGAACCCTCCTTATCGATTAAACTAAGCCAGCAAACCCGCTGAAAGCCACGGACAGGAGGCCAGCGATGAGAAACGCGATACCAGCACCCTTTAACGGAGCCGGCATGTCGGCGAATTCCAGTTCTTCACGCATTCCCGCCAGCAGCAGCAGCGCCAACGTGAAACCGCCACCAGCGCCCAGCGCAAAGATGATTGACTGGAGGAAGGAAAATCCGCGCGTCACCAGCAAAAGAGCCATGCCCATGATGGCGCAGTTCGTCGTAATGAGCGGCAGGAAGATTCCCAGTGACCGATAAAGACTAGGACTCACCTTATTGAGGACCATTTCCACTAATTGAACCATCGAAGCAATGACTAAAATAAAGGCTACTGTTTGCAGGTATGGTAGGTCAAACGGTACCAGGATATAGTGCTGGATTAACCAAGACACACTGGCGGCTACGGTCATCACGAAGGTAACAGCCATGCCCATGCCTATGGAAGTCTCGACCTGTTTGGACACGCCCATGAAAGGGCAGATGCCCAAGAACTGTACCAAGACGAAGTTATTCACCAAAACAGCCCCAAGGAAAATCACAAAAAAATCCATGCTGTCACCTCCTACGATGTTCTCTTCATGCGAGTCGAAATGATGTTCATGAGCATCACCAAAAAGCCCAA
>SLOZ01000062.1 GCA_007132255.1 Limnochordia bacterium
ATTATCTCTATTGAAGATGCTTTAAGTGAAGATGAGTGGGATGGTTGGAAGAAGCTCACCGATGTTCTGGGCACTAAAGTGCAATTGGTTGGTGACGATCTGTTTGTGACCAACACCGAGCGCTTGTCTAAAGGTATCGATATGGGCGTCGCTAACTCCATTCTCGTTAAGGTGAACCAGATTGGTACACTCACCGAGACGCTGGACGCTATCGAAATGGCCAAGCGGGCTGGTTACACCGCTGTGGTTTCCCATCGTTCTGGGGAAACCGAGGACTCCACCATCGCTGATTTGGCTGTGGCAGTAAATGCTGGTCAGATCAAGACGGGTGCGCCTTCCCGTACCGACCGTGTGGCTAAGTACAACCAGCTGCTGCGGATCGAAGAAGAGCTGAACGAAGTAGCCTTTTTCCCGGGCAAGGCCACATTCTACAACATGAAGTAATCCCGCAAGGGATGAATGCCAGCATCAGGATTTGATTTCATTGAAGAGGACCGTTTGTGAGCGGTCCTCTTCACCGGTTGCTGGCTGCTGTGGTCTGCCCCCGACTCCCCCGACTTCTTTGGGGTCACTTCTTTTCGTCGTGAGCTTGTTTCACAGCTTGTTTTTGGCGATCAGCTGTGGTAAAATGATTTTATGTGAAATCTTTCCTCGCAGGGAGGTGTAGGCAGGCATGACGACCTTGCTCATGATCATTCAGTTCATTGTGGCCATTAGTCTCATTGCAGCCGTTCTGCTCCAAGAAAGTAAGGGAGAAGGACTGGGTTCTATTGGAGGCGGTGGACGCATGTTTTTTGGCCAAACTAAAGGTACCGAAAAGGTATTGGAGAAGGCCACCACCTACCTGGCCGTTGGGTTCTTGGTATTGTCCGTCATACTATCATTGATTTGATTCACCAACGTTGACCTGGAAACGTATGTTTTCAGGTTTTTTGTTGCGCTAAACACTGCTGGTGCAGCAAACGCCCAATGCAGCTGTTGGACGTTGTGTCAATGGCATGCATCGGGCTGCAGCACCTGCCAACGCGAAAAACAGCCGCCTGCATAGGGCGGCTGTCATTGCATAAATTGGTGGAGGTGAGCGGAGTTGCACCGCTGTCCGCAGATGAAACCACATCAGCTTCTCCGAGCGCAGCTGCGAATTTGGATCTCGCTCCTTGATGCTCTTCACAGCTAGATCATCAAGGGGCCAGCCCTAGGTGTCCTTGAGCGTTTCGGGCAAGACGTTCAAGTGAGCCTGCTAATTTGACACCGCGTTCACGCCCACAGGCAAGGAATGAGGCGGCGTTAGCTGTTATTAAGCAGCTAAGGCGTAATTATCGTTTGCAGTTACTTTAGGTTCCCAGTTGATTAACGAGGCTCCGGGGTCCTCGGCTCGCTACTAATGCTCTTCCTATCCACGTCGAAACTGATTCACCCCCAAAAGAACATACATTCTTTAGGTTCATTGTAATGATACCATATTTTGCGAAGTCGGTCAATCCGCCGAACGACTGCGGAACCGCTGTCCGTAGCGATAGGCTATTGAAAACGGTCTTTAATGGCACGTTGAACGCGTCTTGCTTCATCTTTCTTCGCCAACGCCTCGCGCTTATCGTAGAGTTTTTTGCCCTTGGCCACCGCCAATTCCACTTTTGCTTTGCCGCGTTTGAAATACAGGCGCAGCGGGACTAAGGTTAAACCTTCCTCCTTGGTCTTCCCGATCAACCGTTGGATCTCCCGTTTATGAAGCAACAGCTTGCGAACGCGGAGTGGATCATGGTTGAAACGATTGCCGTGCTCATAGGGACTGATATGCATTCCGTGCAGAAACACTTCGCCGTCCTTGACGCGAGCGAAACTTTCGCGGACGTTGACTTTACCCAATCGTAGTGACTTGACTTCTGTTCCCTGAAGAGAAATCCCAGCTTCCAAAGTGTCCAAAATATGGTAATCATGGCGGGCTTTGCGATTGTCCGATATGACTTTGATGCCCGGTTCCTTGGCCATTACACCCGCTCCTTCGTAGAATCTCTTCTATCAGTATAGCAGGGCTTGTGGATTTTCTCAATGCATGACGACTCGATATGAGGACATTGTTGACCCATTGTTGACGCTTTTAGCTCCTGCCACCACAATCTAACAGGGGTGTTACGACTTCTATAAGGGTGTGATGATCGCGGAAATCCCGGTGCCATGAAGGATTCCGCCGTTTAACAGCGAAAACAGTAAAGTATGCATTTTCGGGAGGTTTTGCCCATGAGAAACCGTTTTTTGGCGGTAGCTATCATTCTTTTTTTCTTCGCAGCCGGGGCTGCGCAAACGGCATTAGGTGCGGTTGTTGTATATGTTGATGATACACTGGTTGAATGGGACATTCCGGCATTCATGGTTAGTGGCAATGTCATGGTACCGATTACAGTAGTGGAGCAATATTTTGGAGCTCGCTTGGACTGGAGTCCGGGTGATGGCCAGGCTGAGGTGGTTTTTGACGACGTTCAGCTGCGGATCGAAGCTGGCAGAGCTCGAACATTCCTCAATGGCGAATCCACGATCATGGATCCCCGTGCCAGGATGGAGCAGGGCTTCTTAATGGTGCCACTGCGGTTTCTGGTGAATCACTTAGGCATGCGGATGACCTTTGATGCGAACGTCAATGGCTTGCGCGTGACTCGTACCGATGCCCAGCGGGCTTTGGGTGAAGCGCCAGCGATAACGCAGGCGCCTGCTGCCGAGGGAACTATAGAAGAGCCTTTTGAGGAGTCTTTGGAAGAGCCAGTCGAAGAAACTGCGGAGGAGCCTGTTGAAGAAGCTGTAGACGTGACCATGGAGCAAACTTTGGAAGAAACTGTGGAAGAAACGATTGCCGACGCACCAGCCGCCGAGCGGGCTCGAGAAACTGCTGAGCCGACCGACGTCGATTCCGGTGAAGACTCAGCGGCGTCAGATGCGGAAGAACTACCGGCGCCGCGCCGAAGAGTTGTATCGGTTTTGGAGAGGCCCCCTGCTTCAGAACCCACTGCCGATGAGGCCGTGGGAACCGGCGATAGCTTAGACCCGGGTGAAGAGCCGGTGCTAGAACCATCGCCGCGCAGAATTGTGTCGGGCTTGGAACGTCCTGCACCCAAGGTCAGTATTTTGCCCATGGATGAGCAGAGGGAGCCTCTGGAGTTTCTGGAGCCTGCGGAGCCTGTGGAACCGGTGGAGCCCGAGGCGCCGACATGGAGCTATGAAACGCCGGTTGTCAGCGGCTGGCCGGATCAGCTGCGGGCCAATGGTATTGCGCGTGTCCTGCCGGGTCTTCCGGACCAAGAAGACGCTGGGCCCCAGGATTTGCGGGCGGTGCACTACAAGGGCGGTCCTCGCTCCAATGTTCAGATTGACGTCGAGAACTTCAGCCGCTATCAGAGCGTTCTGCTGGTGGAACCAGACCGTCTGGTGATTGATCTCCATGGTATTGAGGGCGATGGTTTGCCGGAACAGGTCATTAACGGGCCTCTTATTCAGCGAATTCGCACCAGTCGCTTCGATGACCAGACCATTCGTATTGTTTTCGATCTACATACGTCGACGGGCTATGAAGTCCGGCATTGGCCAGATGGCGGCTTAGAAGTGGAGTTCAACTACCACATTACCGATGCCTACCTAATCCGTGATGGTTTGGATGGTCAGCCGCGGCTGCATATAGCCGCCAGCGATCATCCGGATTATACAGTGATTCAGCTTGTGGAGCCACGACGCATGGTTTTGGATTTTCACAATGCGACCTTGGTGGGCGGAGCGCAGGAGATCGTTGTGGACGACGGCCGAGTAGAACGCTTGCGTGTCAGCCAGTTCATTCCATCGACTACACGCATTGTTCTCGATCTCAAGTCCGACGTCACGCCATTGGCCATGAC
>SLOZ01000462.1 GCA_007132255.1 Limnochordia bacterium
CGAAATCCTGCCGGACGCCCGTGACTTTCGCGCTCAAGCCCAATTAATCCGCCCAAAACCAGTGCTAACACTAGGCGGATGGCGATTTCGATGTTAGATATGTCCATTCGATGACCTACCTTCCATAGAGTGCAGGAATCTCTCCTCCGCCGGATTGGCCTGTTGACGTTGTCTCCTACCAACGTTTCCGCACCGAGAGACGTGGGTTTGGCGGCCAACCATTGGCACATTGGGGTTAATCCTCGAGCGATACCACGAGCTTAGTCTGGACCCATACTGGGATATCTCTAGACAAAAACGTTGCTTCGAACGCGATACTAAATGGCAGCGAAGCGACAGATGAGTTCGGATGCAACACAGCGGCGCCGCAGAGTGGCAACGGATCGTCCGCCACTCTGCGGCATCATGGTCGGTGCATCGTCGGAGGTCAGCCGAATCCTGAGTCCCAAGATAACTTACATACGTTTTTCGATCTTGCCCTTAATACGGCACAGTGCATTGTCAATAGATTTCGTATGGGTATCCAGTGCTTCGGCAATTTCCTTGTACGAGTAGCCGGTAATATAAAGTTGGAATACCTGGTACTCAAAATCGGAGAGCAACTCACGAATACGCTGTTTCGTGTGATGTAAACGTTCGCGATTTATGGTCAAAGTCTCCGGATCTTCGGCGGAATTGTCGGACAGCATTTCTAGCAGTGTACGATCGCCTTCGTAATCGTAAACCGGCTTATGAAGAGATGTATATGAGTTCAAAGGGATATGTTTTTGCCGGGTCGTACCTTTGATGGCGGAGATGACATTGCGCACGATGCACAATTTGGCAAACGACCAGAATGACGAGGACCCTCCCGAATAATCTCGGATTGCCTTAAACAGGCCAATCATGCCTTCTTGAAGGACGTCGTCAGCTTCTCCGCCCTGCAAGAAGTACGAACGAGTCCATACATATACCATCTTCTGGTATTTGTGCAACAGGTATTCTTCAGCTTGCGGGTCACCCTGCTGTGCTAAGGAAACTAGTTCCTCATCAGCCAAGCATTGAAACCGTTTGGCAGGAGCTTCCATACATACGTGTCCTCCTTCCGGCATACGTGTCGGTATTCATTATTAATTCGACACGTTTCTGTTAGTTCCTTCCGAAAAGAGTAGTTTAAAAGCCCTACGTCCATCCTTTTCGATGGAAATAGGGCTAACTGTTGCGATCACATTCAGGTATCATACAGTTAAAAATTCCCTCCTTAGTGTCCTAGGAAATTTTGACGGATACCTCATGCTGGAAGACACCACGTTTCACTTCCGTCGTGGTGGCATTTTGTGCCATGAACTTGTCTGTCAAGTAATTGCAGGCATCCCAGGGATCTACGCTATCACCGCAGGTAAACACATCGATGGCTGCATACCCAAGCTCAGGCCAGGTATGAATGGCCAAATGAGACTCGGAAATCACTACGACACCACTAACTCCCTGAGGACTAAATTGATGAAATGCCACTTCCCGCACCTCGGCACCGGTTTCCAGTGCAGCTTCCACCATAATGCGTTCGACCATCGTACGGTCGTTCAACACCCCAGGGTCACACCCATATGCTTCGCATAGAATATGACGGCCCAAAGCATTCTTCATTCCATTCGTTGCCCCCTTCATAATTCGGTTTCGAAACAGGAACCAACTTGAATTGTAGCAGATTTCGCTTGAATGTCAAGCAGAAAATGTGGACTCGACGGACACAGTCACCTCCCCTCAGTGAGGCAGGTCTTTGAGGATTCCTTCTAATACTAGTTCCACATGCTCCCTACTGAATCCTCCCTGCAAATAGCCAATATAGGGTGTTCGCATGGGAGCATCAGCGCTGAGTTCAATGGAGGAGCCTTGAATGAACGTGCCTCCAGCCATGACCACTTCATCCTCATAGCCCGGCATAACACCTGGTATGGGTGCATAGTGTGCATCCACAGCGGACGCTTTCTGGACACCGGCACAAAAGGACAACAGTGTCGCTCGATCCCCGAACTCGATAGCCTGGATGATGTCGGTGCGTTTGGACTCTGGAAGCGGTGAAACGCGAAATCCTAGTTCCGAGAACACTTGGGCTGCTAAGACCGCACCAGCTAGAGCTTCTCCGACCACGTGAGGAGCCATAAAAAAACCTTGGAGCAGTGACCGGCTTAAGCCGAACATCGGACCGACTCGGGCTCCAATGCCGGGTGCCGTCAATCCTTCCGCCACTTCGTCGATCAGGGCTTGACGACCTACAATATAGCCACCGCTAATCGCCAACGTACCTCCGGGGTTTTTGATTAGAGATCCTGCCATAAGATCGGCTCCTACTTCAGTAGGCTCCAAGTGCTCGACGAATTCGCCATAGCAGTTGTCCACGAAGCAGATGCAATCGGAGTTAATCGACTTGACCGCATTGATGGCCTGCTCGAGCGCTGCAACCTCCAAGGAAGGACGCCAACTGTAGCCCCGCGACCGCTGCAAAAGCACCATGCGAGTTTTGGTTGTGACAGCCGAGCGAACTGCAGCTAAATCCAGCGTGCCTTCGCTGGTCAATGGTATTTCGCGATATTGGATCCCCCGTTGAAGCAGTGAGCGTTTCGAGGTTCCCGCGGTACCAATAACCTGCTGGAGAGTGTCATACGGCGGCCCACTCAACGAAATCACTTCGTCGTCAGGCAGCAGAAGTCCCAAAGCCAATGTGATAGCATGAGTTCCGGAAACCACTTGCGGTCTGACTAGTGCGGCTTCAGCGCCAAAAGCATGGGCATAGACCGCTTCTAGTGCGTCCCGCCCGGCATCATCGTAGCCATACCCGGTACTGTCATGAAAGCAGTGTGATCCAACCCGGGCCAGCTGGAAAGCTCGCAGTACCTTGGCCTGGTTGTGTTTCCGGATCACGTATTGACCGTTCCAAATGGATTCCACAGCTTCCCGGGCTGTGTCAATCAACGACATCAGGCTGTAACTCCTTTTTCGTGTCGCGAAGAATGGACTTAGCCTGGACGCGTTTGCCAGGAAGTTTTTCTAAGGTACTATCTCGCAGCTGCTTTTCGGAGTGAATGGTCAAACGGAAGCGTTCTTCGGAGACAGGCATCAACTCCAATTCACCGGTGACATCATATTTGTTCCACAGCAGAGCCGCTGCTTTTTCCATTTCGGCATAGGAGTCAAACTCCAAAGCAATAGACTGTATCATGGGCGATTCCTCCTCTATTTTACTGTTCCAGTGGCTCTTCGTCACGAAACCAGTTCAAAAGCCAGCCGGCGCCGGCCATACCTACGGCGATGATGATAAGCCACTGCAAACCCACAGTTACGGAGTATAGGTCAGCGGCGGCTCCTACTGAGCCGGGGATGATCGTGCGGCCAATAGATCCAAACGTGATAAGGACCGCCGTCACGGTACCTGCTAATTGTGGAAAATCGCGATTGGCTGTGGCAAGGCTTGTAGGCAGTAACCCAGCAAAGAAAAAGCCAGTCAAGAAGAACCCGATTCCAGCCCAGACAACATTGGGAGCCCACAAACTAGCAGCCAGAGCCGCTGCCGACAACGTACCAGTGATGAAGAGCAGCCGTTCGTAAGCAAGGCGTTCGGCCACCGCTCCACAGGCCAGACGACCCACAGCTAAGCCAGCGCTGTAAACAGCTAGAACAATGGACGCGTACCAGGCCGATGTTCCTAGGCGCTCCAATAAAAACGTGTTCATCCAACCCATCAGTGCAGTTCCAACGCCGGTATAACCCAGGATTATGAAGCTCAAGAGCAGGATTCGCCAACTCCAGACATGCCGGATGTTCGCCCACGGCGAGGTGCTAGATCGTTGTAGGACCGGAAAGGTTTGCTGATACATGTAGGCATAGAAACCAGCTGCCAAGAGCGCAGCAGCAACAAAAACCCCTTGCCAGGGCAGAAACGTGAGCAGTCCCTGGGAAACCAGAGGCCCGACAATGGCTCCAACCCCGAACCAAAAGTGGAGACGATTCATGGCGGCTCCCTTTTCTGTGTTGATCTCGGCCACTAGCGAGTTGAGTCCAGTATCCACCGCACCGAAGCCCAAGCCCATAATAAGCCAAACGATCACGGCTAACCACGGGGACGAAAGAACAGCGAAGCCCAGAAAGCCAAGAATCCAAAAGGCGGCTCCCGTTAAGATAAACTTACGTCGCCCAAGAACATCAGAAAACATGCCGGCAAATAACACGGCTACAATGATCCCTGCTCCTCGCATGGAATACAAAGTGCCCGCTTGGGTCATCGTTAGATTCAGATCTGCGACGATATGCGGCAGCAGAGGGCCAACCATATTCAAAAGGATACCAAAAATAAAAAGGCCCAGATTGGCACCCAGTGTCAATGCGTGGATGGTAATCACCCCAATTTCATAGTTCCACCGGCCGTCTCGTTAGGTTGCGGCAGATCGACTAGCTCTAATGTATTCGCCCCCAAGCCACGGTTTCCTGCCGCAGTCCATACATTCGACTGCGGCAGGAACGCCAGCGTACAAGCAAGCGTTGGCAATGCAAGCTCTTTAGTCCTTCGTCAGTTTACACACAGCGTGCTTATAGATAAGATGCTGCTTCTCGCCTTCTAATAGTAAGGTGAAGGTATCGAATGTTTTAACTGTACCCTTCAAGTGGCTGCCATCCGTTAGAGTGACGGTAACGAACGTTTGCTTCTCCTGCAGTTCCTGAAGGAATTGGTCTTGAATGTTGGTCATGTTCTTCATGGCTAGACCTCCCCGTAGACTGTCCTTACTATATTCCGTTTTAACGTTGTTGGTTCCTGCTGATCTCTTCAATTCGAGCGGCGATATCCATGTCTGTCATTTGACCCGCATCAAACCAATGAATCCGCTTATCGCGGCGGAACCATGAAAGCTGCCTTTTGGCAAAACGCCGTGTATTGCGCTTGATAAGATAGACGCATTCCTCCAAGGTTAGGTGGCCCTGAAGAAACCACACAACCTCTTTGTAGCCTAAGGCTTGCAGCGCCGTGGGCTGCTGGGGATACCGATGAAGAAGTGCGGCAACCTCGTCTATAAGGCCTTGTTGAAACATGGCATCCACGCGTTGATCGATGCGCTGATACAGCGCAGACCGGTCCCGGGTTAAGCCGAACCACGTACCATCAAAACGGGCCTGCTTGCCTGAAGTCCTAGCCTGCAGTTCACTCATGGATGTTCCAGTGCGCAAATATACCTCCAACGCCCGTACAATACGGCGTGCGTCGTTCGGATGTAGACGAGCAGCCGTAGCAGGATCAACCGCAGCCAGACGCCTATGAAGCGTCTCAGGATCGGCATTCCATTCTTCCATGAGTGCAGCACGGAGGTCGGGATCCGGCTGTTGGTCAGGAAACAAGAAACCATCCAGCAGCGCATTGACGTACAAGCCCGTACCACCAGCTACGATGGGCTGGACTTGGCGAGTAAAACAATCGTCTATGACCAGCTGTGCCTGGTGAACATACTCGGATACATTGAACGACTGATCGGGTGCAACAATATCTACCATATGATGGGGGATTTCGGCTTTTTCGGCGGCTGTCGGTTTGGCAGTCCCAATGTCCATTTCTTTGTATATCTGCATGGAGTCAGCCGAAACAATCTCCCCGGAAAGACACTTAGCAGTCGTAAGGGCGGCTGCGGTCTTCCCCACTGCGGTAGGGCCAACGATGACGATTACATTTTTAATCTCGAGTCCCCCTATCGTACTTTGGATGCTAACGCTAGCTGCGGCCGAATCGGCGCAGCAGTTCGCTGGATTCAAGTCGCACGATAATCGGGCGACCATGCGGACACGTGAACGGATTCTCAGCCGCTGCTAACTGACTCAGAAGTTTCTCTATTTGCCTGGGATCCAGATAGTCCCCAGCCTTGATGGCACCGCGGCAGGCCATGGTAATAGCCGCCTGCTCCTGCCAGTCCTCCTGTTGTTCACGGCTCTCAACAATTCGTAGGATATCGTTCTGCCAATCGGAGCTGTTTTGGGACAACTCTTGGGGAATGCCGCGCAGTAAGAATGTTTGGGGTCCAAATTCTTCAATCTCAATGCCCAAAGATGCCAGGAAGTCAAGGTGCTGCCGAATGTCATCGCTGACTGCCGGCGAAAACTCCAGTGTGACAGGGAGGATTTGCTGAACGGGAGGGCGCCTTTGCTCGGCCTGCAGGAAACGTTCATACAGCAGGCGTTCATGAACAATGTGTTGATCTAAGATCCAGAGACCTTCGGATGTTTCCAAAAGGATGTACGACTGGTAGAGCTGCCCTATGACGCGACCATTAAGAAGCTCATCTCGCAGCTTGTGACTACTTCGTTCCCCTACTTCTGGTTTGTCACTCTGAGAAGCCTTGATCGAACTATCAGCGCTGTGAATAGCCTCATCCCGGCTTGGGTGTGAGCGACTAAGGTCGACATTTGGCTGCTTTCGTTGGCCCAGAGGAGGGCGCACCCGTTCAGGATTGTAGTTTGCTGTGTTTTCTTTCATGAGTGAATCTACGGCTGCCCACGAATTCGGGACCCAAAACTCACTGGCAGCCTCGTTAGCAGACCTGC
Organism: Limnochordia bacterium; assembly: GCA_007132255.1. Classification (GTDB taxonomy): domain Bacteria; phylum Bacillota; class Limnochordia; order Darwinibacteriales; family B1SED10-159; genus SLOZ01. Next base: position 6,559 of record SLOZ01000462.1, read on the forward strand.
CAAAGGAAAAAGCCTTTTGCTTTCCTGGCCAGGCTTTCGACTGCGATTCTGGCGGAATGTTCTGCCGCGGCGATGTTCCCTGCCCACCAACAGGCTCTTCTAAGTTCGGTGATAAATCATGTCGTAACAGACTGTCTCGGACGGCCTTGTGGAGATGACTGCCAATCTCGCGCTCCTGCTGAAACCGCACTTCGGATTTCGCGGGATGGACATTCACATCGACCAAACTCGGGTCGATTCGCAAGCATAGGACCAGGAACGGAAATCGTCGCTGTGGCAGCATTCCCTGGTAGGCTCGCTCAGCGGCAAATACCAGACTAGGCGCTTGAATAATGCGGCCATTCAGGATCAACAGCTGGTCGCGGCGATTGCCTTTTGTCAACGATGGCGGACTGATGTGTCCTTGGATGCTGCCCCACTCAATGCTGTACTCTAACGGCAGCAGCTGCTTGGCGTGCGTCCAGCCATAACTGGCAGCAATCGCATCCAATTGTTTACCGCTGCCGGTGGTCTGCAGGACCTGCTGTCCGTCAGCCCACAGGCCAAACGCCACGTGCGGATGGGCAATGCTAAACTTCGTGATCAGATCAGCGATTTCTCGACGCTCCGCCGATACCGCTTTGAGAAATTTATAACGGGCCGGTGTATTGTAGAATAGACGCCGCACCTCAACCGTTGTCCCAACTCGACTGGCGGCAGGCACGATAGCCAGTTCACCGTTGACGACAGTAACTTTATGTGCTGCGTCGGTTTGGACTGCTCTCGTTGTCAATGTCATCTCGGATACGCTGGCCATGCTCGGAAGCGCTTCACCGCGAAATCCCAACGACTGTATGGCGAACAGATCCTCTGCCGCTGCGATCTTGCTGGTGGCATGCCGCATAAAGGCTTTTGCCAAATCATCTTCGGCAATCCCGGTTCCATCATCACTAACTTGCACAAATTCTTGGCCACCATCCTGAATCCGGATATCGATGCGTGTGGCTTGGGCGTCAAGGGAGTTCTCCACCAATTCCTTCACCACTGAGGCGGGGCGTTCCACGACTTCCCCGGCGGCAATTTTGTGGCTGATCTCCTCCGAGAGAAGTTGGATCTTACCCATGAGTCTGTCCCCCATTCCTTCCATTCTGCCATTTGTACAGAAGTTCCAAAGCTTGCAGAGGCGTCAGTCGCTGTAGATCTAAGGACTGCAGTTGGTCCAGGATTTCCGTGTCAGCATCGTTAAGACTGTGCGACGCATATTCAGCGGATTGGAACAAGTCCAGCTGCACTGGTTTCTTCTGTCCTGCCTCTAGTTGGTACAGAAGGTCCTGAGACCGTTGGATGATTTCACGGGGAATCCCGGCCATTTTCGCGACGTTAATCCCATAACTACGGTCCGCATTGCCGCGAACCACTCTATGGAGGAAGAACACTTGTCCCTGAGATTCTTCAACTTCCACTCGGTATGTCACCAAACGCCCTAGCGTTTCCTGCAACTTCGTAAGTTCATGGTAGTGTGTAGAGAACAACGTGCGAGCTTGGACACGGTTGTGAATGTGCTCGATGACGCCTTGAGCGATGGCCATGCCATCGTACGTACTTGTTCCGCGACCAAGCTCATCTAGAATGATCAGCGAACGCTCGGTTGCATTGTGAAGAAGGTTGGCTGTTTCAGCGCATTCTACCATGAAGGTACTCTGTCCGGTACTGAGATCATCGCCAGCTCCAATGCGTGTGAAGATGCGATCCACCAACCCAACAACGGCTGTCTGGGCAGGTAGGAAACTACCAATCTGTGCCATGATCACAAGCAGCGCTGTTTGCCGGAGATAGGTGCTTTTCCCTGCCATATTTGGGCCTGTGAGCAGTAAGATCAATTGGTCTTGGTCCAAAAACACGTCGTTGGGTACAAAACTAGGTTCAACGATCTCGATGACTGGATGACGACCATCCTTGATATCCAGATGACGTTGTTCCACTACTTCAGGCCGTTGGTATCCCCGGAGTGCGGCCGTCTCCGCCAAGCTCTGTAGGGCATCCAAAACAGCCAATGCCGCGGCCGTGTTTTGGATGTCATCGACATAGTCTTTGACGAGGGCACGCAGGTCTACAAACAGCTGGTACTCCAATTGGCAGATGCGTTCGTCAGCTCCGAGAATAAGAGCCTCCTTGTCCTTTAGCTCCGGTGTGATGAAACGTTCGGCGTTGGACAGGGTCTGTTTTCGTTGGTAGGATTCGGGGACGAGGTGAATATTGGGTTTGGTGACTTCAAGATAATAGCCAAATACCTTGTTGTAACCGACCTTCAACGAGCGGATGCCTGTGCGTTCTCGTTCTTCATCCTCCAACTTTCGAATCCACGCTTTGCCCCCACTGCTGGCCGATCGCAGTTGATCCAGCTCTTCGTGGAAGGCAGCCCGAATGATGCCGCCTTCCTTGCTGCTAATCGGCGGCTCTTCCACCAACGCAGCTTCTAACTGCTGAACTAGCTCGGGAAGCGGTTGGGTTTCGGTCTGCAAGTGCTGCAGCAGAGCACTTGCCGGGAGATCCTCCAAGAGAGTCTTTATCGGTTCCACGCCGCCTAGGGATACCTGGAGCGCAGCCAAATCCCGAGGAGTTCCAGAGCCACTTACCAATCGGCTCAGGAGCCGTTCCAAATCCAGAACATTATCCAAAAGATCACGCAAGTTTTCGCGCTCCAAGCCGCCTTCATAAAGAACGGTTACAGCATCTTGACGCTCCTTGATAGCGTTAACGTCCAACAAAGGCTGTTGCAGCCATGAGCGCAGCATCCGAGCACCCATGCTCGTCACAGTGTGATCGAGGACTCCAAAAAGCGAGTGCCGTTTGCCGCCATCCCCTAACGACTGAAACAGCTCCAAGTTACGCATGCTCGTACCATCGATTTTCAGGAACTGCTCTGTATCATACGTGCGAATACGCCGAATGTGCTCAACAGCGTTTTTCTGTGTATCCTTAAGGTAATCCAGTGCTGCGGCCGCACTTTGGATAGCAGTCCGTGTCTTGAGACCAAACGCGTCCAAGGTATGAACTTTGAAGTGGTCCTTAAGCAATCGTTCAGGAGTATCCTTCTTTAAGGTCCGCGGATTGATCTCCGAACAAGGGACTCCCATCTCTGCGGCTAAGACTTGGAGACCATTGGCACAAAGATCGCTGGTACCAAGCATTTCCACGGGAACTGCGCGTCGCAGCTCATCGGTGAGTTTCTCCAACGAATCCACTACCGAGCTGCGGAAATCTCCGGTCGAAAGATCCACCAGGGCAAGTCCAACGTCCTGCGGTCCTGCCACTGCTGCGGCAAGATAACGGGGACGGCTTTCATCTCCGGTGCCTTCAAGATACGTCCCCGGTGTTACAACACGCACGACATCCCGCTTAACGACGCCCTTAGCCTCCTTCGGATCCTCTAACTGCTCACATATGGCGACCTTAAAACCCCGTTTGATTAACTTCTCAAGGTATCCCGTGACGGCATGGTGAGGCACACCGCACATCGGCAGGCGTTCCCGGTGCTTACCGGCATCGCGACTGGTCAATGTTATCTCCAGTACCTTGCTGGCAACCTTGGCGTCTTCGCCGAACATTTCATAAAAGTCGCCCAGTCGAAAGAACAACAGCGCGTCTTGATACTGTTCTTTGATATTGAAATACTGGGCTAACATAGGGGTTTCAGCCATCGTTATACCTCCCTGCTATCGGTAACATTCGCTGTGTATGAGCCCACTCCTCCTACAGCCGGCTTCGTTATCCTTAGGCCGCGCAAAAGAGCCGCTTCAAGCAGCTCTTTAGGTGCGTCCACTGCTTTTAACCTGCCCACGGGACCACGGGTACCGGCATTAGCAAACAGCGCTTGAATGATTGCCCAGCAGCTCTCCGCGCAGTGTCCATGTAAGTGACCGGGTAATCCTGACCTCGACGATCTCTCCTACGAGGTGTTCCGGACCTTCTACGACTACCTGGTAATGATTCTTGGTGCGGCCCAGCAGTGTCTTCTTAACAGAATCGTACGATTCGACCAAGATGTCGCGGATTGAGCCGACTTCAGCGGCCATCGTGGCAGCACTGATGCGATTTTGCAGTTCGATGAGTTCATAGATGCGCTGTTTCTTTGTGGCTTCAGGGATTTGATCCGCCATTTTGGCTGCGGGTGTACCTTCCCGTGGCGAATACAGGAACGTAAACGACGAAGAAAACCCGACGTCTTCCACCAAATCTAAGGTGGCTTGGTGGTCCTCCTCGGTCTCGCCAGGAAAACCCACAATGATGTCCGTGGTCAAGTTGACGTTAGGGATTACGTTTTTAATTCGACGAACCAACTCTAGGTAATCCTCACGCGTGTAGCCGCGGTTCATCCGCCGTAGAATTTCGCTGCTCCCAGATTGGACTGGGAGATGGAGATGTTCACACACCTTGTCCAGGGCAGCCATGGCTTCGATAAGAGGATCCTTCATGTCCCGAGGATGGCTGGTGGTGAATCGGATCCGTTCAAGGCCAGGTATGGCATTGAGGCGGTGCAGGAGTTCAGCAAAATCTGTAGGATTTTTGAGATCTTTGCCGTATGCATTGACATTCTGGCCTAAAAGCGTAATCTCCCGGACGCCGTCAAGAGCCAAGGCGCGTACTTCCTCCACAATCGCTTCCGCATCCCGACTGCGTTCACGCCCTCTAGTATATGGAACAATGCAGTAAGTGCAGAAATTGGTACACCCATAGATGACGTTCACAAAGGCGCGCAGAGGGTCGCGGCGCTGCACGGGCAGATCCTCAATGATGTCCTCACCTTGATCCCAGACTTCAACAATCCGTTCGCCGCTGGCTGCTCTGTCTAAGAGTTCGGGCAGTCGATGGATGTTGTGCGTTCCGAAGATAAGATCCACATGTGGCAGTTTCTGCAAAATGTTTTCTAACTCTAGTTTCTGCTGCGTCATGCAGCCGCAGATGCCGATTACCAAACTAGGATTCTTCTCTTTCAAAGCGCGGAAGCTTGTTATGTGCCCATACACTTTGCGCTCTGGGTTTTCCCGGACCGAACATGTGTTGTAAAGGATGAGATCAGCCTCTTCAACGCTGCCGACTTCGTGGTAGCCCAGTGAGGTCAGGATACCTAGAATAACCTCGGTATCGTGCTCATTCATCTGACAGCCCATAGTTTTGATATAGACAGACTTTTGTGGTTGCTCATAGATCATCAGTCGTCGTCCTTTCAGCGTTTGTGCTAAGAGTTTTCGAGTACAGGCTGCAGCTTTTTGTACACAGAACTCTGGCGGAATCTAATTTGCATATAAATGCATTCCGCGATTTCGCCAATCACCATGGCCCAGGCTCCAGCCGCTGCCGGATCCCCATAACGACCGCCCAAAAGGAAGGCCAACACAGCCAGCAGGGCCACTAAGTTTATGATCTTTCCCCGCCCAATCAACTGGGTCATGTGCTGCTGCATGAAAATACCCCACAGGTATTCTCGCCAGCCCAAGGCCAACGGCAGCAGGGTCTTGACGCGCATAACCAAGAGCGCCGATTCCGCTGTGGAACCGGACAACCCAATCAGCCGTTCGACCAAAAACGTTCCCAGCGGCGAGAAACTGACCAGCGCCAACGCGCTGCTGGCTGCCAGCGCAAAGCCTATGGTGAACGTTTTAGTCTTACGGTATGTAACCAACTGACCCACTTTGGTGAAGGCTAAGGTGCATTGGTGCAGCATATTGAGCGGCGCACAGAACAACTGTCCGAGCGCATTGCCGACTGAATAGGCAGCCAAGGCCAACACGGGATCGTAAGAACGTGCCAATCCGGCTTGGATCAAAGGGGCGAAGGCGGTTGCCGTCAATGTAGTCAAAACCAGCGGTAAGAAGAATTTCGCGATCGTGCGGTACGGCAGTTGAATCTTCGGCTTTTTTGGGAAAACATCGTCCCGATGCAGAAGCGGCATTGCCCTGGAACGCATCATCAGAGCTTCTACCCAAAAGGCACCAATGAATGCAATACTTGCACTGACTGCCCCTGGCCAATTGGTCCAAAGGGCTAAGGGAAATATGATACTGGTCATGATGATAAGACGCAAGAACGAAGATTTCGGCACCAGCATGGTTTGACGGCTTAGAATAGCCGTTCCATGGTACATGTTGCGTGTTACCGCAGCAAACGGCATGAAAACCAAAATTTTCAGCGCCATATGACTATGAACGGCAATGTCGTGCGTCGCTCCCATAACCGAATGAAAGGCATAATAACCGGCAGGCGTGAATGCCAAAATGGCAATAACAAACGTCACGAATGCGGTGATTCCATAGATGAAACGGCGGACTTGGTTGTAAGAGTCACGATCCTTCACTAACGAAACGACCGTTTGGCGCACCATAAATACAGGATTCTCAATCAAGCGGACAAGGCTGCGGGCCAAAGCATACGAAGCCAATGCCAGCTCAGGTTGGGGGGTTCGGGCGACACCGGCATTGACAATGGAATGAGATGTCACCAGCATTAGATTGGTAATCGACAAAGGTAGGAAGAAAGCAGCAATCTCTCGATAACTGGGTCCCGCGGCGTCGTTCGCCAATTCCGTCACCCCTCGCTTGTAACTGAGACATGTTGAACACGTGACATACCGGTCAGACATATTACTGCAAGTATACCATAAAACCTCGTAACACAAAAGAATGGAACCCCGGAAGGATTCCATAGGAAACAAAAGGCCGCAAACCAACTCTGATCACGGGCTTGGGTGAGCACCATACTGGAGCGGACGATAATAACGAAGCATCTGCTTGGTAACCATGCCAACGAAGAAACCAGTGGGCAATGCGAACAACAGCAGATACGGCAGATAGAAAAAGATACCAGCGGTGCTGACAAAGTATGCTGCCACAGCTACTTGAACAACATTGTGCGTTAAGGCACCAAGAACACTGATGCCAACTAGACTAAATTTGTCACGCAGGAACTGATAGGCAGTCCCCATGATCAACGAGCTGGTGACACCACCTGCAAAACTGAGAAAAAACGTAATATTGAAAAAGGTGCCCATCATCAAGGAACCAAGGATCGTCCGCATAATGGTCACCATCACGGCCTCTTTGGCACCGAAATTGACGATGACAAACAATGTAACAATATTTGCTAGGCCAAGTTTCGCCCCGGGAAACGGTGCTGGAATAGGGATCATAGACTCAAAAATATGCAGACCCATGGCCATACCTACCATGAGTCCAAGGTACACGAGCTTGCGGGTCTCCGACTTGTGATTCACGCAATGGTCCTCCTTGAGCTTTATCCGTTGACTTGGAAGGAACCAGAAAAGACCTGCAAAACACCACCTGCAAGCAGGACTTTCACAGACGAAAGCTCTTGATCTGTTTTGAAGTATTGGTTCTGAATGCCCAGTGTAACGTTGGGATACACGCGCTGAGCAGAGATGGTACCATCATGGACTAAGTGAGCCTTGGTGTCCACTCCGGTGGGCCCACCTAGCTCTTTAACATAGATGGAACCGTTATCTACGTTAATCTCGCCGCCGCGGAATAAGCCGTGCTGCATGGTAAATCCTTCTGCAGCGGTTATTCGCGAATAATAGCATCCCTTACCCGTTATCTCGACGGTACCTGAGGCGTCGAGTTCGCTGTTTTGTAGGTAACGCGCTTTGATATTGGCGCTGTGACGACTGGCATCGCTGAGAATGCCCTCCCAATGCTGCAAAGTTCGAAGAACGTCATCAATTTCGTGGATACCGGCAATATCCAGCGGACCACGTCCTAAGAAAATCTTCGCCAAACGGTCCACCA
>SLOZ01000153.1 GCA_007132255.1 Limnochordia bacterium
AAAATTTTATTTATCAGCAGGGATCTCCGAACTTCTGGAGAAATTAATATCTAAACCTTACCGGAAAGGTTTACGCACCGATTGTTAACATTTGGCAGCGATATAGAGGACTCGTTTCTTGAGCTGCAATTCGCTCTTGAGGAGGACCGTTTGTTACGCCGCCAAATCGCTGAGTTAGGGAGGTGATCACCGGAAAGGTTATCGGCTATACGAGTTTTGTTTGCAGCGCATCCTTAACAAATTGGAGGTATCACAGTTTGAGGAAATTTAACCGCATGATTTGGTTGACTGTCGTTTTAGTAGGTCTTGTGTCCACAGCAGCTTTGGCGGGCAACGCCCAATGGGTCTATGAAACTGGTGACTCGGGTGTTATCCCCTTTGGCGAAGCCGGAATTACCGAGTTTAAGGAAGCACCTATGTTGGCCGAAAAGGTAGCAGCTGGCGAACTGCCGCCTGTAGCCGAACGTCTGCCTCTGGAACCACTGGTTATGGAGATTGAGAGCGAGATCGGCCTTTACGGCGGAACTCTGCGTTTGACCGAGTTTGGCGCCGAGAACATGGGTATCACGGGTCACGTTCTGACCGAGAATCCTTTGATGTTCAACCGTAATTTTGAGAACCTATTGACGGTTCCCAACGTCATTTCCGATTGGGAGTTCACCAATGATGGTCATACCCTGACCCTGTGGATCCGCGAAGGTATTCGTTGGTCTGACGGTGAACTTTTGACCGTCGAAGACTTCACGTTCTGGTATGAGCATGTGGCTCAAAACACCGAGTTGAGTCCCATGGTTCCTGGATTTATCCGTCCAGGTGGCCGCATCATGGATGTAACGGTCATTGATGATTACACCATGCAGTTTGATTTTGCGGTTCCGTACTTTGATTTCATCAATCACATTAACAGCTACTGGTACCGAGGTACTGATTTCTTCATTCCGGCTCACTTCCTGAAGACTTTCCATCCAGCTTTCAATGACGATGTGGATGCCTTGGTTGCTGAGTATGGCTATGATGATTGGGGAATGTTGTTCGAACATTACTGGAAGCCTGGTTTTACCCAGAACAAGCCTGTGGGCCGTCCTACCTTGTCGCCTTGGGTGACTGCCACCGAGACCACTACGGGCCGCGTTTATACACGGAACCCGTACTACTTTAAGGTCGACCCGGAAGGCAACCAGCTGCCGTATATAGACGAGCTGCGCACGCTGTTCGTTCCCGACGGTGAAACTCGCCGCCTGCGTGCATTGGCTGGTGATATTGACTACATGAGTTCCTTCTTGGCCATGAGCGACTATCCGACGTTCCTGCGCAATCAAGAAGCCGGCGGCTACGAAGCATGGATTGGTGAGTCCATTTGGGCGAACTCCGTAATCTATGTTGTTCAGCAGAACTTTGAGCACGAAGATGCAAAACTGGCTGAAGTTCTCAGTGACAAGCGTTTCCGGCAAGCATTGTCGATGGCTGTCGACCGTGAAGAAATCAACGAGATCGTCTTCATGGGCCAGGGTACGCCTCGCCAGAGCGTCTACTCGCCAGTTACCGCTCAAGCATACAAGGAAGAGTGGGGTCAATCCTACGCTCAGTATGATCCAGCAGCGGCCATGGCCCTCTTGGATGAAATGGGCTTGGTTGACCAGAATGGTGATGGCTGGCGTCAGTTCACCGACGGAGCGCCCATGATCGTGGGTCTGTCGGCTAACTCCAGTCGGGAAGATAATGTAGCTACTTCGCAGTTGGTCACGCAGTACTGGGAAGAAGTAGGCGTTCGTATCAACATGCGTCTTGTTGACGAATCTACGTTCTTCCAGAGAATGTGGAATGGTATGGATGCTATCGCAGCGGCACCGTCGCCGGCTGATATGCCTCCGGATGCACCCTATTACCTGCCAAGTATTCCTAACATGATGGCCTACCGCACGTGGTTAGACCGCATGGACTACTTCACTGGCGAAATGACAGTGGCTCCAGAAAACATGCCTGTCGAGGCTGTTGAGCCGCCTCAGTGGGTCAAGGACTGGTATGTAGCTGACCGCATGTTGGCTCATGTAAGCCCGGAAGAACAAGCAGAAGTCGTTCTTGAACTGGGTGATCTCTTGGCTGAACAGTTGCCAGCTATCGGTACAGTTGGTCTTGTCGGTCACGTAGGAATTTCCAACGCAGCATTGGGCAATGTCCGCAAAGTTGGCGATAACCCAACCATTGCAGCTACCCGCAATGCTTTCTTGGAGCAGGCCTACTGGACAACCGCCGAACGCCGCGGTGAATAAGAACCAATAAACTTGGACTTTGATGGCATCTACCCGGGTATCCGGGTAGATGCCATCTTCGGGAACCCGAGCCGACCTATTGCAGGAACGTGAATCGCCGAAGGATGTGCTGCGCTGCCGCTGAAGAAAAGCTTGATGAGAGGCTTTTCGAACTCCTGCCGCAGTGGTTGTCGTTCTTCATGAGACAGGTTCGCAGGGGTTCTTCCCGGACTGCCCGATTTTACCATCGAGGGGGCGATACGTTTGTTAAGTTTTCTGTTACGACGGCTTCTAGTCATCATACCTACATTAATTGGCATCTCCATTGTGTCTTTTATTGTGATCACCCTGCCGCCGGGTAGTTATCTCGACACATACATGGCTGAACTACACCGGGCCGGTGGTGAAATTGACCAATCACGTTTGGCGGCCATTGAGCAGCGCTATGGCTTAAGTCAGCCGGTACACGTCCAGTATTGGAAGTGGGCTACCGGTTTTGTAAGGGGGGATTTTGGGACCTCCTTCCGCACCAATCGGCCAGTGCGTATGCTTGTCATGGAACGGCTGCCGGTGACGCTTTTAATCACGTTTCTTACCTTCATTTTCCAATGGCTTGTAGCGATCCCTGTGGGGATCTATTCGGCCGTCCGACAATACTCGTTCTTGGATTATGTCTTCACAGTTTTTGGGTTTATAGGCTTGGCTGTACCCAACTTCCTCTTGGCATTGGTGTTCATGTTTGTGGGCATCACGTATTTCAATGCTGAGGTGGGGGGATTGTTCTCCATTCAGTATCTGGGTGAGCCCATGACGTGGGCGAAGTTTCTCGATGGTGCTAGCCGCATTTGGATTCCCATTGTCGTTGTTGGTACGGGCGGGATGGCCGGTTTGATCCGTATCATGCGGGGCCAGATGTTAGAAGAGATGGGCAAACAGTATGTTAAGACCGCTCGTTCCAAGGGCATCAGCGAAACTCGCGTTGTCTTCTCGCATGCAGCCCGGTTGGCATTTAATCCACTGCTCAGTACAGCCGGGTGGATATTGCCTGCTTTGGTATCCGGCGAAACCATTTCCGGAATTGTTCTCGGACTGCCGACGTTGGGTCCTTTGCTGTTCGACGCCCTGCGTTCGCAGGACATGTACCTTGCAGGGTCGATTGTTATGATTCTCAGTATTTTGGTGGTCATCGGTACGCTGATCTCCGACATCTTATTGGCAGTCACAGATCCGCGCATTCGCTTTGATTGAGGGAGGGATTCCAAATGGCTGAACCGCAAGAAAAGATTATTTCGCAATGGCAGTTGGTTTGGCGTGCCTTCCGCAAGCATAAGCTCGCCATGTTCGGTGTGGTCGTTTTGGTCATCATGTACACCATTGCCATTTTCGCTGAGTTCGTTGCGCCCTACGATCCAGCCCTGCGCTCGTCGGCCCACGTGAACTTGGCCCCACAGCGAGTGCATGTGATCGGTGACAGAGGTCTGCAGCGACCATTTGTCTATGGGTTGACTCGGGAGCGTGATCCAGTAAGCTTTGAGATGGTAACGCAAGTAGACCCAGACGTAAAAATAGCCATCAGCTTCTTCGTAGAAGGCAGACGCTACAAGTTGCTGGGAT
>SLOZ01000102.1 GCA_007132255.1 Limnochordia bacterium
ACGAGCAACACCAATGCCATTGTTAAGCGGACCATGTAAGCTTTCATTTTTGTAACCTCCGATGTATGGAATTCATTATCGTAGGCAAAGAATATCATGCAGTTCTCAAAATTTCCTAAAAGAAAAAAAGCCAGATGCAATCCTGGCTTTTATTTTCCCAATTTCTATATCAGCCCAGCTTAACCCGCTCTCCGCTGACCAAATACACCACTCGTTCGCCAATATTCGTTGCGTGATCGGCAATTCTTTCTAAAAATCTTGCTGTAAACATCAAATTCGCACACTGCGAAACACGAATTGGATCCGTATCACTTTTCATCATATCGACCAATTCTTCGAATAAAGCTGCATACATATCATCTACTGCATCATCGCGCTCGCAGACGGCGCGCGCCAATGCTTCGTCGCGTTGGACCAAGGCCGCCAAAGCATCATGGACCATCTGTACAGCCAAAGCCGCCATTTTGGGAATGTCCACGAGAGGTTTCACCAACTGCTGCCCGGCAATCCGAAGGGTAATCTCGGATATGTTGACAGCATTATCGGCCATCCGCTCCAGATCTGTAACTACTTTAAGAATTGTGGCCAAGAGTCGCAGATCGGCCGCCATGGGCTGCTGCAGGGCAATGAGGCGGATACAGCGCTGCTCAATTTCCATCTCCATGGCGTCGAGGGTATCATCGGTATCGATGACATTCTGGGCCGCGTCCACATCTAACTGGGCCAGCGACTCTACACTCCTCGCCACGACTTTCTCCACCAACGAGCCCATCTCCAATAGCCGTGAGTGCAGTGCCTCTAGTTCATCATGATACTGCTGCCTGCTGGTCATATCTAATGTCCTCCTCGGGGCAGTGTCTTAACCGAACCGCCCGGTGATATAGTCTTCCGTCCGCTGGTCACCAGGGTTTTCGAACATCTTGACTGTGGTATCGTATTCCACAAGCTGTGAGGACAAGAAGAAGGCCGTTCCATCAGAAATACGGGCTGCCTGCTGCATATTATGGGTGACAATCACGATGGTATACTCCTGTTTCAACTGTAGAATCAGATCCTCGATCTTGGCCGTAGCCACTGGATCCAAAGCCGAACAGGGCTCGTCCATCAGAACGACTTCTGGATTAACTGCCAAAGCCCGAGCAATACAGAGACGCTGCTGTTGACCACCGGAAAGACCCATTGCGGACTGTTTAAGCCGGTCTTTCACCTCGTCCCACAGCGCCGCCCGGCGCAGACTGGATTCCACAACGGCGTCCAGATCACTTTTCTTTTTGACACCTTGGAGCCGCAGTCCGAACGTGATGTTATCATAGATGGATTTCGGGAATGGGTTGGGTTTTTGAAACACCATCCCCACGCGCCGTCGCAGTTCCACCACATCATATTGCTGCAGGGGTTTGTCTAAGAAGTTGATGAAACCGCCCATCTTGACGGCCGGATTCAAGTCTGTCATCCGATTCAGAGTCTTGAGAAACGTAGATTTGCCACATCCGGAAGGGCCAATGATAGCTGTTACCTGCTTTTCGGGTATATCCATAGTGATATCTGTCAATGCCCTTGTCTTATCATACCACAAACTGATATGACGACTGGACATAACAGGTTGTTTGCTTTCCATAGACTCATATCCTCCCTCGTTCACAACCCAAGTTCGTGAACCACGATAAAATCATGGTGCGCCCAGAGAACTCCGCCTGCAAGTCTAGTCTGCAGCTTCCTTGTCAGGTTCGGCTTGCTGCCACTAGCAGAACTGGACCGCCGAACGCTTTACCAAGTACGCCGCCGCCGAATATAACTGCGCACAAGAATCGCACCCATACTCATAGAGAGCACCAATCCCAAGAGCACCAAGGCTGTCCCGTAGGCCAAGGGCCGCACCACGGCAACCTGTTCATGCTGGGTTGCCAGAATATACAGATGATACGGCAGGGCCATGAACTGTTCGCCCACGGATCGCGGAATGAGTGGGTAAAAGTATGCCGCCCCTGTCAAAATAATCGGCGCTGTTTCACCGGCTATGCGTCCTAAAGCCAACACCGAACCAGTGATCATCCCCGGCAGGGCAAAGGGCAGCACCTGGTGGCGTACCGCCTGCCACTTCGTAGCGCCCAACGCTAAGGCCCCCTCGCGGAAGGAATCAGGAATGGTCTTTAACGCCTCTTCCGACGCGCTGACAATCAGCGGCAGCGCCATCAACGCTAAGGTCAAGGCCGCCGACAGCAAAGAATGGCCTAAGCCTAATGTGGACACAAAAAGTCCCAAACCAAACAAGCCATAGACAATGGACGGAACGCCGGCCAAGTTGCGGATGGCCAGACGGATCATGCGCACAACCCAGCCTTTAGAAGCATATTCGTTGAGATAAATTGCCGTGGCAATGCCCAGCGGAACCGCGAACACCATCGTCAACAGCGACACATACACAGTCCCGACGATGGCCGGCCAGATGCCGCCTTCGGTCATGCGCCGCCGCGGCATATCTGTGATAAATTCCCAGCTGATGACACCTATGCTATCTTTGGCGATCCAATACACCGCAAAGAACAGAACACCCACACTGAACAATGCTGCTGCCGAAACCACAATGGTGAAGAGTTTCTGCTGCCAATATTTGCTCATGGACTAGACCTCCTTCCGGTGCATAACCATCTCGGCCACCAAATTGACGGCAAACGTGAACGTGAAGAGGATACCGCCGATCACGAAGAGGGAGCTGTAGTGCAGTGAACCCCAGGGCACATCCAAACCTTCAATAGCAATGGTGGCGGTCAGAGTGCGGACTGAACCAAAGAAGTTTGGAAGGGGAAGGCCCAAGACCCTTGTAGTCGGCATGGACAAAGCATTACCGGCCACCATCAACAGCGTCATGGTCTCACCGATGGCGCGACCAAAGCCCAACATAATCGCTGCCGTCACCCCAGAGCGCGCTGCTGGCAGAATCACGAATAAGATCGTTTCCATTTTATTGGCACCCAGGGCATACGACGCTTCCTTAAACTCCTGGGGTACCGAAGCAATGGCATCCTCAGCGATGGAGACAATGGTGGGAAGCGCCATAATTGAGAGCATAATCACACCGGTGAATGCCGTTAGGCCGTGCGACAGACCAAAGGTGCGGGCCACCCAAGGTGCCAGCACCACCAGTCCGATAAAGCCAATGACCACCGAAGGGAAGATCGCCAAGGTTTCCACCGTAGGCTTTAACACCTCTCGCACCTTAGCGGGAGCCAGTTCACTGATATAAATTGCCACAGCCAATCCCCACGGAATCGAGACTACCAAGGCTCCCGTAGCCACCATCAGTGATCCATAGATCATCGTGAACGCGCCGTAACCCGGCGTCCGGCTGCTGGGCATCCAACGGGTACCTGTCAAGAATTCCCGCAGACCCACCTCCTGAACGGCCGGCCAAGCTCGAGTCAGTAAAAACCCTAGAATCAGCATCAAAAAGACAACGGTCATGAAGGCCACGACAAAAAGCCCAGTCTCGATGACCTGTTCTTTGGTCTTCGTTACGCTCCTATTCGTCATATGTTCAAGAACCTCCCCTACCTGGAGAAACGGAAGGGAAATCCCTTCCGTGTTCGCCAGATATTGCCTTACTAAAATCGGCTTGCGTTATTAGCGGAGACCAGCAGCAGCGAAGTTAGCTTCGTTGGCATCAATGTAGTCCTGTGTCAAGCTGTAAAACCCGATCTCACCGATGATTTGTTGGCCTTCTTCGCCGAGAATCCACTCAAGATAGGTCAAGGCTAGATCTTCGGGTGTGCCATTCAGGTAGAAATACAACGGCCGAGCGATAGGGTAGGCGCCGCTGTCCACAGCGTCTTTATCCAACGGGGAATAGCTCGGGG
>SLOZ01000261.1 GCA_007132255.1 Limnochordia bacterium
CCGGCTTTGACCTTGTTTTCCTCCACCAGCATCGAGCTCCAGCCCATATCACTGCCGATACCGGCATGAGCTGCATCCAGGTGCAAGTAGCTCTCCTTACGGCGGATCAGTTTGTGCTCGTGGGTTGCCTGCTTATAATCAGCGATGGAGTTATGGTGAATGTCAAAATGGAACGGCACGGAAGCGGTAACCGAAAGATTATGCCCACTGCTGCGTTGGACCGTTAACCAACGGGTATCTTCATGACCACCGCATTCTGAAGGTGGAATGAATGGAAAGTGCTCGTTGGCAATGGCGTTTTCGAAGACACCGAGCTTGGCAGATTCCCTGCGGTCCTGGTAGTTTTCACCTGGGCCCATGCCAAAGTACTCAATGTTTGTGAACCCATCGGCCAAAACCAGCTCCACGCCGATTCGAGGCAGATCGAGAAATGCTGGATCGACTTGAAACTCATGAAATGCCTGTAAAGTACCGTGCGCGTCCAAAATGATGCGATGAATAACTCTAATACTATGGGGACAGCCACCGCAGCGAATTTCTCGCGTGCTCTCAATGACTACCTTGTTCGAACCCAGCGGTGTCACCGTGAGGTCGCGGAGTTCTACGCTGATGTTGCTGCTATCGAAGACGTTCCACAGTGGGTACTTGCCCCAACCTGCTTGGGCATCCAACCCGGAGTACGGACGTGTGAAACACTCGACAGGTCCAGTCTCCAGAAGCTTTGTGCCATCCTTGACGAAGGAATGCAGTAACCCCGATTGTTTGTCCACAACAGTGCTGAAGCTTGGTCCGGCAATGTGGTACTGGCTGCCGTCTTCTTGGATCGTAAGCGAATCCAAAGACGCCGCGGCGTGGCTTGTCCGTGATTGCTCTTCACGTACAGAGGGTCCGCTGGGAAGGGCAAATTGGTAGCAGCCCAATTCGTCCCCGGCTTTGGCATATGCCGTATCCTGAGCATATGTCACTGTGAAATCTACATGGTACTGTGTATTGGGATTTTCCGGGTAGCTCTCAGTGAACGTCATAGCCGAATTTTCCCCCGGTTCCAAATGGGGTATGTCCAACGAGCCAGTCTGGACGATGCGGCCATTGGCGCGGATAGCGTACTGCACAGCATAATGGGACGAATCCCACTTCAGACTCCGGTTCTTGATGACGTAGTGGCCAAAACCGTCCTTGAGATCCCAAGGCGAGGAAGGCGGTGTTTCAAAGATGATGGGGCAGTACACCTGCTTGACTTCCAAGGCTGCCGGTTTCGGCTTCAGATCAGGAAGAACAATGCCGTTATTGGTCATGAACAAAGGCACGGTCCACTCCACGAGCTCTTCGCCGAAATCACCGCCGTACGCAAAATATTCTTCGCCGTCATCAGTGGTATTGACCAGACATTTGTCCTGCCAGTCCCAGATGTAGCCGCCTTGGAAACGCTGGTGGTTTTCCATGAGATCGTAGAATTTGTCCATGCCACCACCAGCATTGCGAATCTGGTAGAGGTATTCCACCAGCACCACGGGCCGTGTATCCACGGGATCGGTGAGCATTTTCATGATATCTTCTTGCTGCGCATACATTTTGCCGCGGACATCGGAAACATTCCTGCCCGGAGCTCCCGCTTCATATTGGCACAGACAAGACGGTTGGTAGTCGCGGATCCAGCCGGCCATGGCGGCATGGTTCGCGCCAGTACCGCTTTCGTTGCCCAGTGACCACGAGTAAATGGACGGATGGTTCTTGTGTGTTAAGACCATTCGGATTGCCCGTTCTAAGAAGTTTGTGCCCCATGCTGGATTGTGGGTCAACCCACCCATGACGCCATGAGTCTCCACGTTACACTCACAAACCAAAAGAATACCCCATTCGTCGCAGAGGTCATACCAGAGAGGATCATCGGGATAGTGACAGGTGCGAACGGAGTTGATGTTCAATTGCTTCATCAGCTTGATCTCTTCCACCATATGATCCACGGAAACGGTGCGTCCTCCGTAGGCTTCATGTTCATGGCGGTTGACACCGCGTACCAACAATCGCTGACCATTGAGCAGAATGACGCCGTCTTTAACCTCGACGGTCTTGAATCCGATGCGGCAGCTCTCAAAATCCACTTCGCTGCCATCGGGGGCCAGTAGTGTGAATACAGCCTTGTAGAGCGTCGGTGTTTCCGGAGTCCATGTGTCGACAGCATCTAGTTTTGCCTGAACTCGCGCCGTGTTGGCGGTGGGTTTTTCATAAGACCGATACTCAGCTACAGCTTGAATCGGGGCTGTTTCGCTGGCTAAAATCCTGCCGCTGCTGTCCTGAACTTCCATCTTCACTTGGTAGTCAGCGAAGCCTGGGAAACGGTTCACCTGCACATCAGCGGTTACTGTGCCAAAACCATGGTGCAGATCGGGAACGGCTTCCACCTTCCAATCAACGATTCTGGTCTGGGGTTTGGCATACAGATACACGGAACGAAAGATCCCGGATAGATGCCAGTAATCCTGATCCTCTAGGTAAATACTTTCGGCGAAGCGCATCACCTGCAGCGCTATGGTATTTTCCCCGGCTTTAAGATAGGGCGTCAGGCAGAACTCACTGGGCAGCTTGCTATCCTGCGAGTAGCCCACAGCTTCACCGTTAACCCAGAGATAGTAGGCGGTCTCGACACCCTTAAAATGGACGAAAATTTCCCGTTCCAACCATTCTTCAGGGATGTGGAACGTTCGGCGATAACACCCGGTGGGATTATCCTGCGGAATGTTCGGTGGATTGGGCACGCCGCGTGTTCCAGGAGCGGACTGTTTGGGATGGATGTTCTCGGGACTGTCTTTGTGGTGATCCCATGGATAGACATGATTCGTGTAAATCGGTTCGCCAAAGCCCTGCAGTTCCCAATTTCCGGGAACCTGAATCTCCGTCCAAGCTTGGACATCAAATTCACTCTGCCAAAAAGGTTCGACCTCTTTAGGTGATGGAACATAGGCGAATTTCCATGCTCCATCCAGGCAGTTTGTCCACTGTGAGGCCGTGCGGTCACAGCTCGCAGCCTGGTCAGCGTTTTCATAGGCGCCCCAGGAAGAATGCGACACTTCGCGATTGATACTGGTCACATCTAGGTTTTCCCAATCGTTCTTGCGGTGAAACTGGCTATGTGACATAAAGCGCTCAACTCCGATCCGAGATGTTTTTGCTGTTCAACTAGCTTGTGCTTTCAGTATACACGCTGGCTTCGGGAAGATAAATTTGCATTCTTGCCCACGTAGTTATAAAATATTGCTGTACCATCTAACATGATGAAGGGGACGAGTCCTTTGATCCAAGCACCCACAGTTGACCAACGGTATGGAAGCCAGTCCTACTACGTTCCGCCGGATATTGTCGCTAAGGAATCGCTTAGCCCCATTCTCAACCGCTTGCTGCTGACGTGGGCCGGCTGCTATATCAGAGCCCAAGGTCACCAGGTCATAGAACGAACCATGAACGATTATGTTATGATTTATTGCGTTGGCGGCAGAGGCTGGCTGGCCATGAATGATGAGCGTTGGAGCATAGAGAAAGGTGCGGTGTTTGTATGCCCGCCGCATCAGACCCATTCCTACGGAGCAGATGCTCAAGAACCTTGGACGAAGTATTGGGTTCACTTCCGCGGTGGTTTGGCAGAGGAATATGTGAAACTGCTGGGATTCACCGCGACGGTCCCGCTTCAGCACATTGGCGAGAACGCCAAGGTTCTGTCCTGGATGCAGGATGTTTTTCAGGTTTTAGAGCGGGGTTATACGCAGAACAATCTCCTGCTGGCTTCATCGTATCTGCACAACACCTTCGCCTACATGCAGGGCCTGATTCGACAGCAAGTGCCGCGCCGCTCCTTGGA
>SLOZ01000497.1 GCA_007132255.1 Limnochordia bacterium
GAAGGCGGTTACAACGCAATCATGCAGTAGGCAGTGGCAGCGGAGCTCTTCCAGGTGAGCTGGGGGACTCCGGGATAACCAGCGTTTGGCCAACGGGACAACCGGCATTTCGTTGTTTGTTTTTTTGTACCTTCGTAGTACCGGTTGGCTGCTTAGCATTCTGTTGACGACTCTATTTCATCGCCAAGCACCGCAACTTGTTGGAGAGGGAGCTGATCGTATGACTATGGTATGTGGACCGAAGCTGGCCTTACCGCCCGATGCTGTTTATCCTTGGCTCGAGGAGTTCAGGCGTTTGGGACATAAAAACCTGCAGCAGGCTGTGGATGAAAGCATTCAGGTAGTGCAGGCCTTGGCGGAACCCGAAGGCCATTACCAATTGATGCCAGTGGGCTTGAGATCAAACACAGTGGCGCTTTCCGATGACCTTGCCATTCCCAGTGGTTGGCTGGCCGGTAAGCTGGCTGGAGCCCAACAAGTGGCTGTAGTCGTTGTCAGTCTAGGCTCCGAACTAAGTGTAAGGGTTGAGCGCACTCTACAGTGGGATCCACTTACAGGACGGGTGCAGCAGTTGGTAGCTCAAGTAGCTCTTAATCGTTGGAGTGAACAGATGTGGCGGTCCTTAGGGCAAACATATGCGCCTAACTATAACCAGTTAACACCATTTTTGCAGCCAGGCAGCGCTGATTTTCCTAGGCACATCATTCCCGAGCTGTTGGGTCTGGTGCCTTCAGCCAGCCGCAGTGTTCGCTTGGGGCGCAGCGGCGAACTGAAGCCTCCGCTCAGCGCGTTGGCCCTCGTGGGTCTCGGGCAAGATGTGGCCTGGAGCATTGGTGGTCATAACTGTGATGTTTGCGGTTACTTTGATTGTTTTCTTCGTCAATTCAAATATGGGAGTGGCAGCACGTGGCAGTAAAGATAGAGGTTGTTTATGATGGTAGCAAGCGGATCTTAGATGCTGAAGAGCAATTGACCCTATGGCATGCTCTGGTGGATGCAGGCGTCGGGGAATCTTTCTACTGCGGGGGTAAAGGCCTCTGCGGCAAATGCGCGGTCGTTCTTCGCGCAGGCAAAACCGAACCCAACGAAAAAGAACGTCAGATCTTCTCAGACGAACAGTTGGCGGCTGGTTTTCGGTTGGCCTGTCAGACAATGGCTCATGCCGGTATGTTAGTGGAACTGCGCCGAAATTCCATGATTCGCGGTTTTGTTGATGGTTTGGATGTGGCCATTCCCTTGGCGCCTGCAGTAGAACAGACGCAGGTTGTTGTCGAGGACCAAGATGGCCTGAGGGATCGCGTTTGCGGGCTGCGGGAGCAATTAGGGCCCGCTGTCGACGAGAACTGGGATCTACCGGGATTGGCTAGCATCCCCAAAGGTCAGAAAGCCATTGTAACTCATACAGACGACATCGTTTTGCACGTGGAACCCAAAGCTGCGGGTCATGAGTACAGACTGCTTGGCGCGGCCGTTGACGTTGGCACGACCACGCTAGCCTTTTACCTGCGCGATCTGAAGACCGGACAACTTTTGGCAGCGGTATCATCCGAAAATCCGCAGCGCCGTTACGGTGCCGATGTGATCAGCCGCGTCGCGTATACCCAGAGCCACAGCGATGGAGTGGACGCGCTACAGCAGACGCTGGTGAAAGCGATCAACCAGGGTGTAGGGCAGTTGGTCGATCAAACCGCCATCCATCCCTTGCAGATCAGCCATATGGTGCTGGCTGGCAATACCATTATGCTGCATACGCTCTTGGGCATATCTGCGGCATCCATCGCCCATTCTCCCTTCACACCTACCTTTACCAGCGGGCAGCGTCGTACTGCGCAGCAGTTGGGCTTCACAATCCATCCGAATGCATTGGTGGAAACCCTTCCCTCCCTATCGGGGTATGTGGGTGCGGACATTACAGCCGATCTTTTGGCGGTCAAGGCCGCTGGCGCCGATGAAGAAACGTATCTACTGATGGACATTGGGACCAACGGGGAAGTAGTCCTACATCATGACGGTCGGTTTTGGGCCTGCGCCACCGCCGCTGGTCCGGCCTTTGAAGGCGCATCCATCAGCTGCGGCCTACCCGGAGTCGATGGTGCCATCGCTAAGGTTTGGCGCCATCGTGACGGTGCCCTGCAGTATGAAGTTCTCGGGGATGTGGCACCACAGGGCCTCTGCGGCTCGGGGCTGATTGACGCTGTGGCACAACTGCGGCGAGATGGAATTGTTGAAGCTACCGGGGCCTTCGCTGACGAAAAACAAGACGGTATGGGAACCATTGATGGGCGCCCTGCGTACCAATTGGTGCCGGATAGCGATCTGTGGCTGACGCAAAAGGATGTGCGCGAACTGCAGCTGGCCAAGGGCGCCATGGCTGCTGGTGTGCAGCTGCTCCTCAAAGAAGCAGGGGTCCAAGAAGACCAAGTAGATAAAGTTTTCCTGGCCGGCGGCTTCGGTCAATACCTAGACGCGGCGAGTGCTGCGGGCATTGGGCTAATTCCCGCCTCCTGGGTGGACAAGGTGGTCAAAGTGGGCAATGGCTCGGGATTAGGTGCCCAGATCTACATGCTCAACCGGCACTGCCATGAATACACAGCGTATTTGCCAGAGCACATTCAGTACGTCGAACTATCGACGCGGCCGGACTTTCAGCAGTTTTTCATGGAGGCAATGATGCTCTGATGAAAATCCATGCCTTGCTCGAATCCTATGCCCTCAGTATAGGTATTCCGCTGAAACACTGGCGAGATGATGGAACCTTGGTGTGGCAGGCGCCGATTGAAGGAGAACAGCTGGCGTTCTGCCAAATGGTGGCTAACGTCCGCACTGGCCCCAGTCATTGCCAGCATTCCAGCCTCTACGGGGGCCGGCAGGCCGCCGTTTTAGGCGAATCGTACATGTACTTTTGTCCCTGTTCGTTGGTGCACTGGGCAGCGGCCTTCCGCAACAGCCACGGGCAAATGGAGTATGTCGTGGCAGGCCCGGTCCTACTGCATGCCGTCGACCCCCTGCTTTTGGAGGAAACGCAGCGCCGCTATCCCGACCTGGATCTAGAGTCTGCCAGTAAGGTTCTGGAGAAGGTACCGGTGGTATCGCCAAAACGACTGCGGCACCTAGCAGCCCTGTTGGACTACATTGTGGGCGACTTCGACAGCCACAGCGTAGACGCTATTCCCATGACTCGGCAGCACGCAGCATTGGCCGAGATTATCCACCAGCTTAAGCAGGATAGCTCGGAATACCAGGGTGATACACGCCTCTACGAACAAGAGCAGCGCCTAATTGGCTGTATTCGTGACGGTGCCAAATCTGAAGCGCGCCAGGTTCTAAACGAAATCTTGGGTCATCTGTTCTTTCAGGATCCTGCGATGGACACACTCAAGGCCAGAGCCATGGCCGTCATGGCGGTTTTGGCACGCTCTGCCGTGGACGCTGGAGCTCACTTGGAAACCATCTTTGGCCTGCAGTACCACTGCTTTGATGAAGTCTTAGCCATCAGCGACGTTCAACAGCTGTCGGAAGTTCTCATCCGCGTTTTGGATGCCTTTATGGACGAGACCTTTCACACGCGGACGATGCGCAGCAAAGACCTGTTTTTCCGGGCGGTGCACTTTATTCGTGAGAACTACAGCCAGTCATTAAGTCTGGATGCCGTTGCTGCGGAAGTGGGATTGAGCAGTGCCTACTTTAGCCGCTTGTTCAAGGAACAAGTGGGCTTTGGATTTTCGGACTATTTGGCTCGGGTACGAGTGGAAGCCGCCAAGACGCTGCTGCGCCATGGCACACCGATCGCAGAAGTCAGCCAGCGCGTGGGCTACAGCGACCAAAGCTATTTCTCGAAGGTATTCAAGAA
>SLOZ01000152.1 GCA_007132255.1 Limnochordia bacterium
AATAAATATGCAAAATACTGCAAAGCCGACCGTTCTCTCTCGTTCTAGATCGTACCAGATCCTGTTCGCGAGGACAAGACACGAACGAGGCTGGCGTCGTTCAGCCTTCTCACTGCTGGCAGCGCCCCTGCTACGAGGACCGCAGTCACTCATCAATTGCCAAAACGGCCTTTAAACCCTTCCCTTTCCATTTCCGCAGGGACTAGCTCACCGGATGACCGGTAAACCGGTCTACCGGTTTACCGGTTTACCGGCTTGCCTGCAGACTGTCTCCGACAGACGGTCACTATGTGGTTGTAGAAAACAGCGGTGACGGCAACCAAACCGCGCAACAATTTGGATATCTATTCGTGGAGCGTGGTGCAAAGTCCTGCCCCTGAAATCCGTCAGTAGGGCAAGGCGCAGGCTATATTATGGTTAACAATCTGTCAATTGTTTTGGCACTGGCGGAATCACGGTTTGCAGGCGTTCTGCGCCCGGTTTCTCACCAGGACTCGCCGGGCATCTCGATCTGGTCACACCAACGATCCCCTGGCTCAAGCACGCAGGAAAGCAGTTCCCAGAAAGCGAAGTGAGCGGGTGGAGGGACCCTGAGGAGTGTCCTCCACTTGAACGAAAGGGTGACCTAGTATGCGTACCATTGTTGTCGAAGACTACAACCCTGAGTGGCCGCACCATTTCGAAGACCTGCGGCAGCTCTTAATGCCCTCGTTCCAAGGTTTACCCGTCTCCATTGAGCACGTGGGCAGCACCTCGGTTCCCGGGTTGGCCGCTAAACCCATTATCGATATTGACATCGTTGTGCCGGATGCCGCTGTCAGCCGCCAGGTCATTGCCGGGCTTGCACCCTTAGGCTATTGGCACCAGGGCGACCTTGGCATACCGGGGCGGGCAGCCATGAAGGCTGGGAATGAGCGAGTCCCCTTCAGCGATGACGACCGGACAAAGCCGCCGCACCATCTGTATGTGATTCTCGAGACCAGCGCGGCCTGGGAAAACCATCGCCGCCTGCGCAGCTATCTGCGCAGCCATCCCGAAGCTGTAATGGCGTACGCAGCGCTGAAAAAACAGTTGGCTGCTGCCTATCCCCATGACATCGATGCCTACGTCGCCAGTAAGACCCCGCTGTTGGCTGATTTGCTGACCAAGGCCGGACTGGCACCACACATGGTCGCAGCCATTCGCCGCGCCAATGAAACGCCCGGCGGCTGTTGAATGGCTGTCAATCGTTTCGGTTCTCGTCTAAAGAGGCGTCTTCTTCCACCGCTTGGCATTGAGTCCTGGGATGCTCGACCCGCTGGATACCGTTCATACCCAGGAGAAACACGGGTACGTAGACAACCAAGGTCAAGACGAACCCGGTAAGGAACGCTTGACCGGACGATCCTGGATCCGCTGCTCCGGCATTGCCAGTGCCGTAGATCGTCGCCAGCAGCAGCCCCGCGACTGCACCCAAAATGGTTGGACCCGCCGCGTGAAGGGTTCGGCGGGATCCGCCAGTCCTGCCGGTTGGTTCGAACTGCACCGCAACCATTCGTACACCATAGTACATGATCCCTACGCCCAACAGCGCCGCTTCACCGAAGATGTCCGGCCACTGGCCGCCACTGAACAGCTTGACGACTAGCGAAACAAGTGCCGCCGCTGCGACCACCATGAATGCCTCATGGCCGACGCGATGCTGTGACGCTTGCTGCCACGCCGTTTTGGATCGCCGCTGGCTTCGATCTGGTACCTGGCCCGTTGGCCGTTTCCGGTCGCTGTTCTTCATGCAATCTACCTCCTGTTCCAACCTTGGCTTTCCGCCGGCCACAACAACGAATGCGACCAGCTCGCCGATGATGCCAATGCTGAAGCCTGCCAATGCTTCAGCAAAGCAAAACGACCACTGCTGTCCCCAGCGGTGGTCGCATTTTGTCATAGAATCTCTACCTTGAGGCATCGAGTCTGGGGGTTGCCCTGTTCTGCAGCCAGCGTAGAAGCGTGAAGGCTCGCAGCAGCGGACCAGTGCACCCCAAGCATGCCGTTTGCCTTGACATGTTTCAAGACCCAAATCGATGATTCGCCTCGGAGAAACGCTTATTAAAAGGCACTTCGCACTGGGTTGTGAACCAAGCATTGTTTTCCATGAACAGCCCTGCTAGCGATCCAGTCCAAAACCCTACTGGAAGAGCGCTGTTTACGAAGACGTGGGTACAGCAATCCAAGCTAACGGGATTTCGAGGTTCGTGTTGTGCGCTCCAATGCCATTTTTGAAGTGGATACCTAGTAGATCCGATCTCCGTTGCGATACACACCATGCAGCGTAGGTCGACTGCCAGCCACGGCATCGCCGCCGGTATTGGATAACTCCAGCAGACTGCGAAGCACACTTTGGTAGACGTCCGGACGCCATTCGGGTGCGGGTTCTGCCACATGGTTAAGATCGTGGTCAATCGCTTCCAAAATCGCTTTGGCCTTGGACATGACCATAACGCGGATCACACGCCGGTCTAAGCGATCTTTGGTGCGCTGCAGTAAATCCAGTTTTTCCAGCCGTTCCACCTGCCGTGTCAGCGTATTACACGGAACAGCCAGTACGTCTGCCATTTGGCCCATGGTAGGGGCTCGACCCTCAGCCACACTGACATCATAGATCTGAGCCAGCAGCTCATACTGATCCATCGTAATGCCGTGGCCCGGTACAACTTCGGCTACGTGTGGGCGCAGCAGCTGCTGTAGTTTGCGCTGCAGCTGCGCGACGTCAGAAAGAATTGTCACGACTATGTACCTCCCATTTTGCCATACTCAACCCATGGTCCACCGTCCAAAACCCCTCGTCAGGAGGAGCCCTGCACCATCTACACCGGGGAGCGTTTCTCAGCTGTTAACAAACTATGCGGTGTTTCGTATGCGTTGGGTTTTCCGGCCAGTCTGTTTGGATTGCTCGTTCAGTTGCGGAAAAGCGCATCATAATGGCCCCTGCCAGCAGCTACTAGGGCTGCCGCGAAGGCTTCCCCGTCTGGCGTGGTCCCCTTGGGCGTGTTCTGCTACCCCTTGGAGACGGACGGTTAGCTGACGCCTTCGCGGCGATGGTTCAGTATCCGTGGGTATCGGCTGCTTGTTGGAATCATTGCCCGCACATCCTGTCTACGACCCCAAAATTGTTCCATTTAGGAAATTTTCAGGCGAATATGTCTGCCAATAGTATGCCTCATGAACACTAAAATTGCAAGGGTTTTCACAAAGAAATTCAGTTCGTCTGACCTGGAAACCACCCTTTGGAAAGGCTTTCGCCCAGTTTTCTGCCTTTATAAAATTTTTTCGGCTCGACAGCGTCTGCGAAAGAATTCTTCGCCGGGCGCCACCGCAGGCGCGCAAAAACCTGCCCAAGACCTTCACGGCCGGGCAGGTTCGGGATATCACCATTCGGTGAACTGTAAGCTTTATTCCACTTCGTCGATGGGATCGCGGTGAGTCTGCCGCAGACGCAGAATCTGCGCTAAGGCCCAAGCGACACCGCCCTGATCATTCCCGGTCGTAACAAAACGGGCTCGTTCCTTCACTTCGGGCGTGGAATTACCCATGGCCACGCTGATACCCGCCATCTCCATCATCTCGGCATCATTCTCGCCGTCGCCAACAACAATGGTATTCTGCAGCGGAATATCCAGATAGCTGGCCGCCCAAGATAGAGCTGACGCTTTGCTTACACCATGCTTCACAATTTCGGTAAGCCACGGCAGCGAAGTACTGGCATGGAGCCCTTCCACATTATGACGAACCCAAGACGCAAAGGCAGCGGCATCTTCCGGCTCAGCGATAATCATGACCTTGTGGGCGCCTTCAAGCGTCAGT
>SLOZ01000244.1 GCA_007132255.1 Limnochordia bacterium
CTAGGATACCAGCCGACGACAGACCCAGTGTAATGGACGGCAGGACGAGATGAGCTGGTGTTCCCATACCGGCCGTGGGCAGCCAGCCTAATCGCACAGAAAACACGTACATCATCATCAGACCCATCCAAAACACCGGCATAGAAACACCGAAGAGAGCGAAAATCATGGTGCCGGTATCCCACCAAGTATGCTGTTTGACCGCCGCTGCGATGCCAGCAGAGATGCCTATGAGAGTACTGACGCCTAAGGCGGCGATGGCCAACTGTAACGTGTTGGGATACTGTGTCCGCAATTCCTGCATGACGGGCCGGCGCGTCCGTGTGCTCCGACCCAAGTCTCCTTGAACGGCATTGGAGACAAACGCCCAGTACTGGACAGGCAGGGGTCGATCAAGACCAAACCGAGTTCGAATGGCGGCCACAGTTTCTGGGGTAGCGTGTTCTCCAGCCAAGGCCATGGCCGGATCGCCGGGAATCATCCGAATCATAAAAAAGACAACCAGCGAGACTCCAATGAGTACAGGTACCATTAGAAATAGACGGCGAATGATATAGCGACTCATGGCATGAATACCCCCCAAAAACGCAAAATCGGGGTTTCCCTAAGGAAACCCCGGGATACTTTACTCAAAGGTCACGCCAGCAGCAATGATCCGTTCGGCGGGGTGCACGATCAAACCTGCCACGTTCGAACGAACCGCTGTCAATTGGCTTTCGACATGCAGGAACAACCAAGGTGCTTCCTGCATAATCAGGGTCATGGCTTCTTCGTAAGCTTCGATACGCAGCTGGTCATCCGGCGTGGTGCGTGCCATATCCAGCAGTTCATCCACTCGTTCGTGACCCCAGAAGGTCCGGTTCGAACCGGCCGGAGCATGCTGCGAACTGTGGAACAATGCATAGAGGCCATAATCGGCGTCACCGGTTACGGTACCCCAACCCAGCAGGAACATCGGTGCTTCACTTTGCTCGGAAGGCCGATTGGTGGTCTCTAGATACGTGTTCCACTCCAACGTCACGATTTCTGCATCGATACCGACGTCGGACAGCATGGCTTGGATGGCCTCAGCCACTTGGATGTCCTGCATATAGCGACCTGACGGTGAATAGATTTTGGTACTGAAACCATCAGGAAGCCCTGCTTCTGCCAGCAGTTCTTGGGCCCGGTCAGGATTGTAGGCATAGTCATAAATGGGTTGGTAACCAAAAATGGCGGGTGCGACCGGTGCATCCGATGCTCGGCCAACGCCACCCAGAATGAATTCGATGATCGTCTCCACGTCCACAGCGTAGTTGACTGCTTGACGTACCAAAGGATTATCGAAAGGCTCCATGGTTACGTTAAAGCCCATGTAGATGGTGCGCAGCGACGGTGTCGAGACAATGTTGATCTCCGGATCCGCTTCCAGACGTGGTACATCATGGGGTGGAACCCGTACAGCTACATCAACATCACCGGACTGCACCATCATCATCCGAGCACCAGCTTCCGGTACAGCTCGGAACACAAGGCGGTCATAGGCCGGTTGTTCGCCCCAATACGTTTCGTTGCGAACCAACGTCACGGTCTGTCCCTTCTGCCAGGACTCAAACCTAAATGGACCTGTACCGACACTAATTTCGTTGCCGTAATCGTCACCGTATTCAGCGATGGCCGTTGGACTTTGAATACCCAAGCTGGAGTGGGTCAGGTGAGCCAGCAATGGTGCGAACGGGACTTCGGTTCGCAGTGTTACGGTATACTCGTCAGTGACTTCAATTTCCACAATTGTGTTGATCAGGAAGCGGAACGTAGCGCCGAAATCAGGATCCAGAACTCGCTCCAGGTTGAATTTCACGGCTTCCGCATTCAACGCTGTGCCATCATGGAATTCCACGCCTTGACGGATGTGAAGCTGCCAGAGCGTGCCGTCTTCGCTGACCTCATAGGAATCCACCAACAGTGGCACGATATTGCCATCAGGTGTGAGATCAAAGAGAGTGTCGACGATGTGTTCAATCACCGTAAAGGCAGGTGAATCCGTGGGTACGTGCGAATCAAGCGATGAAGGATCTGTTCCTTGGGCGATCGTGAGCGTCCCCTGTGCTGCTGCTCCTAACGATACGACCAAGAATACCACGACAGTCAACAATAGAACGGAACTTCGTTTCATGATGCTCCTCCTTTTTTTGACCCCATCTAATATAAACGTACTCGCAGGGTTATTTATTGCTTATTTTAGTACTAGTGAGAACGTTTGTCAATGTGTTTCGCAGAAATTGGTAATATGATCTGTTTAGGTTGGCACGAAAGACAAGTTGGTGTGTCCCTTTGTCGGGTGCGGTGCAGCGCTTTCTCCTCGTCCTGGATTGTGCAAAGAAGCAGGGAACCGAGATTGTCGGTTCCCTGCTTCTTTGTCTTATAGCTTTTCAACACCTAACTCCACAGGCTCGCCATTGATCGTCCACTGTTTTGCATAACCCTGCGGTTTCGAGGCGGAAATATCCTCGGCTAACACTTCATCCATAATCGTTTCGCGGTTGCGTTCAAGTACACCCGCTATACGGTCACTCCCTCGGTGATAGACACGGATATGATCTTGAACGGCAAATCCAGCCTCTTTGCGCATGGTTTGGGTTTTACTAATTAGTTCCCGGACAAAGCCTTCTTCAATTAGCTCTTCATCGAGTTCCGTCTCGAGCACTACCTGCACCTGACCTTCCACCTCCACGGCAAATCCTGCTTTGGCCATGATTTTGATAATAACATCGTCTTGATCCAGGAACAAGGGCTGGCCATTTACGTCGAGTTTGATTTTCTTCTGACTCTGCAGTGCTGCTGCTTCAGTACTCGAAAGCTCACTAAGGGCCTGGGCAATTTTCGGCACAAGCTTGCCAAACTTTGGGCCCAGCTTGGGAAAGTTGGCTTGGATCTGGTATTCATAAAAGCCTTCCGTTTCATTGACGAAATGCAGTGACTTCACGTTAAGTTCTTCTTTCACCACATTGTGATAATCCTCAGGCAGCACCTGCGGTGCTTTCACGTACATCTGGCGCAGTGGCTGACGGACTTTCATGTTAGCCTGACTTCGGCAGGCTCTCCCGGCCGCCACAATGTCGAGCAGGGCATCCATGTCCTGCTCTAACTCAGTGTCTACATGGGCCGTTTCGGGTTCCGGGTACAGGCAGAGGTGAACGCTTTCTTCGTGGTCTTTGGACACGGTCCGCACCAGGTTTTGATACATCTCTTCGGCCAAAAACGGCACGAAGGGAGCCAGGACCTTTGAGACGGTTGTTAGCACAGCATACAGAGTGCTGTAGGCATTGACTTTGTCTTGTTCCATGCCTTTTTCCCAGAAGCGTTCACGACTGCGGCGCACGTACCAATTGCTCAACTGATCTACAAACCTG
The DNA here is from genome assembly GCA_007132255.1 of Limnochordia bacterium. Classification (GTDB taxonomy): domain Bacteria; phylum Bacillota; class Limnochordia; order Darwinibacteriales; family B1SED10-159; genus SLOZ01. The sequence goes on from SLOZ01000244.1 coordinate 3,393, forward strand.
GCTGCCGCCCGCGCCGCCTCCGTGATCCGGTAATTGTCCAAATGGCCGTCAACCGTGGAAACCAAGGTGGACAACCGAGAAAGAATCCAGCGGTCCAAAATGGGGCGCTCACCATACGGCGATCCCTGATGTTCATTAGGATCAAAACAATCCATGTTGGCATAGAGAACAAAGAAAGCATAGACGTTCCACAGCGTTCCCATGAACTTTCGCTGTCCTTCAGCCACTAGATCATCCGAGAAACGGCTCGGAAGCCAGGGCGCCGAAGCAGAATAGAAATACCAGCGGACGGCATCGGCGCCTAAGCGTTCGAGCACGTTGAAGGGATCGACCACGTTACCTTTGTGCTTACTCATTTTTTGGCCATATTTGTCCTGCACATGGCCGAGAACAATGCAGCTGCGGAAGGCCGGTTGATCGAAGAGCAGTGTGGATATGGCGAGC
>SLOZ01000156.1 GCA_007132255.1 Limnochordia bacterium
CTATTACATGGGCTGGTGGATTACTTGCCCCGTCTTGTTGTGGCACTGGTGATGCTGGCCCTAGGTTTGTATCTCGTGGAGTTTGTGAGCGAACTTCTAAACAACCTGAACGTCTTTGGTAACTACCGAATGGCACCACTGATTCGATCAGCGATTCGCGCCCTGCTCTTAGGCCTTGTGCTGCTGGCGGTGGCCGAACAGCTCGACATAGCCACGGTCCTGTTAACCATTGCTTTTGGTGCAATCATGGGTGGATTAGCATTGACGATGGTTCTAGCCTTTGGGCTGGGCGGCCGCGAGCTGCTTGGCCACGTTCTTGCCGGCTATGCCCTCCGCTCCCACATTGGTCCGGGTGCCATTATCGAGTGGAGCCAGCTGCAGGGCGAAGTCCTTCGTATCCATTGGGCAGCTACAGAAATCCGTGTCAAAGGTAGAATCCAGGTAGTTCCCAATACGGAACTGCTGGCAAGCAATTTCTCGATTCACGCACAAGAATAAAGTCAGTGGAGCTACGGTGTTGGCCCTCGGCCCCAATGCTCTCGCCTCCGTTTGTGGGTGTTACTCTGCCGCAAACGGAGGCGAGTTTCCAGCCCATCTTTGTTGACCCTGAGAGAACCGGACCTCCCGCAAGACTATGGGAATGCAGTTGAAGCGGTGGCGGATCAATCCGCCACCGCACTACAACGGTATTCGTCCCAAAGCGGTGTTGGTTCCCAGACACCCACTGCTATATGGATCGGATGCAGCCTTCGCACTGCCAAACCGACCGCGAACCAGCATTCGGCCTTTGAAGGCCAAGCTACCTTGACCCCGAGGGGTTATCCTCGTTCGTGAACACAACTGCTGAACATCGCCACAGTCTTCAATAGGGAACTTTGGCCGTGGGAGTGGGATTCTCGGCATCCAAGATCCTCTCCAAGAGCAGGCCGCGCATGGCCATCCGTGCTTCGCGGTAGTCGTCTTGGTCGGCCACATTGTTGAGCTGGTGGGGATCGCTGGCCAGATCGTACAGCTCATCGCTGAGGGCTTGTCCTTGACGATCCCAAACCGCGCAATACATGTACGAGTCGTTACAGACCATACGCGTCGTGCGGCGCAGAGGTTCTTTGTGTTCACAGTAGACTGAAGCGCGGTGCTCCTTGCTCTGGCCGGTCAAGACAGGTCGCAGACTGCGTCCCTGCATGACATAGGGCTGCTGGATCCTGGTAAACTCCAAAAGTGTTGGTACAATATCCAAGGCTTCTACAAAGGCTGTACTGGTTTGGCCAGCGGTAATGTGTCCTGGGTAGCGCAGCAGCAGAGGGACTCGGGCAGCTGAATCATAGCCGGGTGTTCCTTTGCCCAAACGACCGTGATCGCCGAGGTGCTCACCATGGTCACTGGTGAACACGACGATGGTGTTGTCGTCCAAACCCAAGGCCTGCAGTTCATCGAGGATCCGTCCCGCGTGATGATCCATTTGGCTGACGTAGGCATAGTAATACTGTCGCAGCATCCGCCAATGCTCAGCCGTGAAGTCTGCCAAGGCCGGCTCGTCACGGTCCCCAAGATACGGCAGCCGCATGGCCCCTCGCTGGTAAAGATCCAGGTACTCCTGGGGTGGCAGCAGCGGCGGATGTGGTGCGTAAAACCCAGCAATGGCGAAGAAAGGCTGGCTGCCATTGGCTCTGAGGAAGTCTATCGTTTCCGAAGCGACAAACGCCGAGTGCGAGAGGCTGTCATCCGCTGCAAACGGTGTCAAGTTGGCATGAATGTCGGTACGAGGCTGTGGGTTGCTGGTTTCGGGCCAGTTCATCTGGGACTCCCACTGTGCTCGAGCCGGCGGCAGTCCGCAGTTTACCATGGGTACCGCCTCCGGGTTCTGGCGAGCTACCCAAGCCAGGTAGGCGTCGGCATAACAGCCCGGTTCATCGGACAACACCAAGTGATCGAAGCCATAGTCGGGATGGGGTTCACGGTGATCACGGTTCGCGTGAGGCAAAAAATGCAGTTTGCCAATGTTTGCCGTACGATAGCCGGCCAGGCCAAAGAGTTTATTGACGGTCAGAGTGTCTTCGGGCAGTGGGATGCCGTTGCAGCCAATCCCCAGACTACTGGGGTATTGGCTGGTGAGCATACTCATGCGGCTGGGCATACAGACAGCATTTTGTACATAACAACGCTGAAAGCTTGTACTTTGAGCCGCCATCCGATCCAGGTTTGGTGTCTGAACAACACCCTCCGGATCATTGACGCCCAGGGCGTCCCAGCGCTGCTGATCGGTATACAGAATTAGGACATTCGGTCGCTGTGAGAGTGGCATGGTGTACGCCTCCTTTAGTCTAGCTCGGTCTCGTCAGCAAAGGCAACGCCTGGTCCATACCGCGCTAAGGCCACCGTTATATATGGATTGACGCACGCATCATTGTGCTCATAGGCGAACTGCCACAGCCGGCGGCTGAGCTCCTTAACGATCGGGTCGTATTCGCCAGTGCCGTCAGCCAGCAGATTCTTCGTTTCCATGGGATCTTCTGTCAAATGGTACAGCTCATCATAGTCAAAGCCGTTATAGACATAGTTCCATTCCGTGGTGGTGACCGATCGCTGAATGCCGTATAGTTCATTGCCATTGGTCTGTGTAAAGATGGCATCTCGCCAGTCTGGTGGCACTTCGTTCTGGAAGAATGGCACTAGACTGCGTCCTGAACAGTGAGAGGCTGGCGGCAGCCCAGCCGCTTCCAGGAAGGTTGGGGCAAAATCGGCCAAGGAAACAAACTCATCCACGGTGCGCCCGGGCTCTTCGATCCCCTGCGGCCAACGCACAATGGCCGGGACGCGGTAACAGGACTGAAAACACGGCAGACCCTTGGCCCAGAGACCGTGCTCTCCGAGGTAATCACCGTGGTCGGAGAGGTAGACCACCAGTGTATTATCGGCAACCGATGCGTCCAGAGCATCCAAAACCTGACCAAACAGCCAATCCTCATACGAACAGAACGCCAAATAGTGACGGATGGCCTCTTGGTGTTCCTCCGGCGTCAGGGGATTGAAGACATCTCGCATCTTCCGATAAAGCCCAGGCTTGTCCTGCATCGTATCATAAAAGGATGCAGGAAGCTCGGGTAGTTCTGGATAGAGGTCCAAAAAACGCTGGGGAACAATGTACGGATCATGCGGACCAAGGGTACCGACGAACTGGCACCAAGGTGTGTCGTCCGCTGTGCGGCTTTGAATCCATTCCACAGCGCCTTCTACGGTTTCGCGATCTCGAAACGGAGACTCATGCGGTCCAGCCAGTTTAAATGGCGGATAACCAGGACGGTTTAACTCCAAGTGCCCGCGGTCACCAGCAGCGCCTGGTTGGAGCTCTCGGTACTGCTGCCACTCCGGCCAGCTGCGGAAATCGGACATGTCGTCAGGACTCAGCTGCTTTTCGAAAAAGGCGTTGGTCTGCCAGCCCCGATCCCGGGGAGTTTCCACCGAGCTGACATGCCACTTACCGCTGTAGTACAGATCATAGCCGTTGCCCTGCAGATGATCGCTGAACAGGGACACCCCGGGCTGCAGACCGCGGGAGAGGGCATTGGCCACCTGAACATTATTCCAAACACCGTGCTCGGTAGGATACAGACCCGTAAAGAACGTGGCCCGGCTCGGGCAGCAGTGCGGTGAGGGACAGTAGGTTTTGCTAAATGTCAGCCCTTCTTGAGCGAACGTTTCCAAACGCGGCATCTTGGCTCGAGAGAAGGGCGGAGCCGTATCCCATCGCTGTTGATCGGTCATAAATATCAAAATATTCGGTGTCTTCATAGAAATCCTCCTTGTCGAAATTTGAAGAAAACCGGTGTTAGCAAA
>SLOZ01000110.1 GCA_007132255.1 Limnochordia bacterium
AATCTCAGTCGGAACAGAGAAAATCAACACCTTCCATACCAGGAACGCGTTAGTAGCACTGGTTCAAGTTCAGTCAAGTCCGTTATCGGAAGACGGCTTTGCTCACCAACCCCGATAAAGGTCTCCTTTCCTTGCCTGACGCTGGCTTCATTCTGTGATGACAGCTTTTAGATTCTACCGGCCCTGTTTCACGGAGCACAATACGTGGTTTACGACCGGGTGCGAAAGGCCTTTTACTTCTGGGCTTTGAAAAACGCTTATGTAACGGGCCTGCTAGCCGTGTGGCAGCAGTTCGGGAATCAGAAGGTTCTAATCTAGAAATGGAGGTTTGATCAAGGTGGTCTAAATAGGGTAACGCCACATCATTTTCGCTGTCTCCATCTAAAACGAGAGGAGTGTTCCGGGAATGACAACCGCACTACATGGATCCACGACTGGCTTGGTATTTCTCGGCGCTTATGAACAGATTCTTGAAAAAGAGTATGGCAAAGAAAGGGCTACTGCTCTGACGGAAATGGTGATGCAGTCCGTTGCTCAAGCACACGCCAAAATGATCAAGGAAGAGTCCGGCCTGCAGGAGTTCGATCTGGTGTTTCTACACGCTATCATTCCAGGCTTGTTGTATGAAAACATGGGCATAGAGTTCAGTGCCGTGGAACAGACTGCGAATACGATCGTGTACAACGTAGGTCGTTGTCCGGTCTACGAGTCTTCCGTACTGTTGGGTTTTGAGCCGACTGCCATTGAGTCCCGCTGCCGTGCTACGGGTTTAAAGTATCTAGAAGCTGTGTTAAAGGAACTCAATCCCAAGGCCAGCGTTGAGCTGGATAGTTTCCGCAGCAGTCCTAGCGAACCCTGTCAGGAGTCCTTCGTCATTTCGCAATAAATTGGCAGCGGCAGTTCCTCTCGAACTGCCGCTGACGCGTCTAAAATTGTACCGTTCTACCAGACGTAGAACTCTTCGTCCGCCTTAGCAGACATCAACTGCACCCAAAGAATTCCAGCGACCCTTGATCGTTATGCATTCGCGTCCAATACCATCAAACTCTGGCGCAGGGTTTTGCCTTTGTGCATCATGCAGCCGCCGGACTGCTCGCGAAAACCCATCTTCTCATAGAAGTGATAGGAGCGGCTTTTGTCCGGGTTCACGTGCAGATATAGCGTCCGGTGCTGCTGGGTTAGCGCAGCGATAATTTGTGTCCCCAAGCCCCGACCTTGGTATTGTGGATGAATACTCAACGTATGAACATAGTATGCGTCTGATTCCATGGGCCCTTGCATGATGGCATCCAGCTTTTTATAGAAAGGAATCCTTCTGATGACCTGCAGCATACCCATGGCCTTGGCAAAGGCCGCGGAAGATACTTTGTCAATGTGTTGTTTGTCCCGAACGGGATAGCCGGCAGCAACACCTACGATCTCATTATCCAGCGTTACCACACTGAGATATTTCCCATCGAAATAATTACTGCCCAAACGAAGCATTTCGGATATAACTCCCACCGGATCCCGTCCATACACCAATGGGTTGATCTGTTCATCAGAGCGGGCAATGAGATCAGCCACTAGGCCGATATCATGCTGCGCTGCATCAAAAGCGGCGAATTGAATCGGTGACATTGGCTAAACCCTCCTCTTTGCTAAGTTGGACTCAAAAAAGCAAACTTGCAGCAGCTGCGGCTGATCCAGCACTGTAGAGGATCATCTCCATTTGGAACTTCCAGAAGGACTTTTTTTGAAAGTATTTGGGTTTCATGTAGACAAAACCTTCAATGTTATCCGAACAGGGACTGGCGCAGCCCACATGTGTATAGATGAACAACAAGCCGAAGAAAAACAAGAAGCGCATTGCCAGGTTAACATCGCCCAGAGTCGCTAAGATGGGATACAGCACCACCGAGAACAGGGCACCTCGCAGCAGTTGAGCCGGCAGGAACCAGCGGCTGATGTGAGTCAAATCATCCTTATCAGCGGTATCGCGCTGGTAATCCAAAGCTCGTTTGTTTCCCTCATAGATAACCCTGCTGAACGTAAACAACGCTAAACTCCCTGCGGCCATGTACATTATCGTGTGAATCAAGGTAAACCAAACGCTGAACAGAAGATACTCCATGGTGAATCCCTCCATTTTGTTAGTGGTCAGACACTCGTGTTGGCCATCCGTACCCTGTGACTTCATGGTATAATGAAAACGCTGTGCAGACATCCTCCTTCCGATTAGAACGCTTCATCGAAAAGGATGATATTTCGGGATGAGTGTTACTCCAACCAGGGGCTGACACCAACCGCCACGGACGCTACAACACACTGAACATTGACTGAAGGAGTGGTTACACTTGGAATTATGGGACCTATATGATGCAAACCGGCAGCCGCTGCACCGTACCTGGCCGCGGGGCACCGAACTTCCCAAAGGCACCTACCATATCGTTGTTGGGATCTGGACATGGAATTCTGCTGGCGAGATCCTTCTGACACTGCGCCATCCCGAAAAAGAAATTTGGCCGGATACATGGGAAAACACCGGTGGCTCGATCCTAACCGGTGAGACGAGCGCTGCCGGCGCGGTCCGTGAGCTGCTGGAAGAAACCGGCATTGCGGCCGAGCCTTCGGACTTATTGCTATTAGGAACAACACTCGAAGAATCCGCCTTTATCGACACCTACTTTCTCCAACGCGACGTAGCAATCGATGAACTGACTATGCAGGAAGGCGAGACCACGGCAGCGCGCTGGGTAACGCTGGCTGAACTGTATACCATGGCTGCAGACGGAACGTTGGCAGCGCCTGTGGCCGAACGCCTTTATCTGCTGCAAGAAAAATTTGAAGAACAGCTTTTTGCTGTGACCAACCGCTGCAGTGACCAGTCGAATTCTAAGCAAACTGGCTGATGGATTCAAACCCGACATAGCCAAGAAGCCGTTGTTCCGGGCTGCTGAACGCGCCAAAAAGACGTCTGCCCCCGATCACTGGTGAACCGGGGCAGACGTCTTAACCTTTGATCTTTGCACAATCAAGTTTGGCGAACCAAGCGTTGGCGATCCAACGTGACGCACCCAAGGCCTAAAGACTGAGAATAATTAAAGCCACTATGCCAAAGGCAAAGCCCAACATTCCGCGACGGGAAAAACTCTCACGAAAAAACACTTTCGACGCCAACGCCGTAAAAAGGAGTACTCCTCCGTTCACCACGGGAAAGAGTATGATACTCACGACTTGACCCGATAGAACTAGAATCAACTGGTTACCGAAAGCGGTAATGGCACCCAAGGCGATGCACAGAACCCACCATGGAAGCATCCGTTCCGGTCGGCTGCGCCGATGATGGGCCCGCGAGTCCAGAGCCAACATCAGCAGCGAAAGCCCCAGTGCAACAGAAAACGCAATCAGCATGAACTCTGCAATCTCTTGTCCCGGCAGCAGCATTTGGTGGCTCTTTAGAAGAGCACCTAAACTGCCATTGGCAAAGAACGTCAGCAGCGAAAACAAAAACCAGGCCAATCCTGCGGATTTCCCTTTGTCATTGGCTTGGGTAGCTAAAACAAACGAAAGCAGTAACAGGAGGAAACCCACAATCTGAACCGCCTTCACCGGTTCATGCCAGATCAGGCTTCCAGTCACAACTGGAACCAGGAGACCACCGGAGAAAAACAGCGCTGTGTAACCCAGCGGACCCAACGACATCGCCTTGGAATAAGCGACGATGGTCACAATGAATGTAATACCAAAGGTCATGGCCAAGAACACGGTCGCAGGGCTCACCTCGGGTAAGCCGCGAAACGCAGGCAGAAAGATCAGCGTGATCACGGCATACATAACGGT
>SLOZ01000472.1 GCA_007132255.1 Limnochordia bacterium
CTTACGCATTCTATGATCTTGAGACTGGACGACCTGGTGGTTATGACCCCGGAAGAATAGCCGCCCAAGTGATCAGTGGTATCGGTTTCTTGGGAGCGGGAACGATCATGCGTGAAGGAGCTAACATACGTGGCTTAACAACGGCTGCCAGTTTGTGGACGGTGGCTGGAATTGGATTGACAGTGGGAGCTGGTTTTTATTTCCCGGCCTTTTTGACTACATTCTTGGTGGTTGCCACGTTGATTTTTCTCAATCGAGTTGAGTGGACCTACCTTACCAGTAAACAGGAAATGCTGCGCGTGCAAACACAGGATAGTCCCGGGCAATTGGCCAAGGTTTTTGCCGTCATGGCCAAGCATGATGTCAACGTACTAAACGTTGTGCTATACTCAGAAACAGAGGGTGAGGCAGCCGTAGAAATGGCTGTAGAATTGCCGTCCAAGGCCAATCGCGTACAGATTCTCGATGAACTGGTATCCACATCAGGCATCAATCGTGCCAGTTTCAAGTAAGCCCGGCCTTGCCGTAGAAAGGGTGCAGACATTGAACGTTCTTTTGTCCAATGACGATGGGTTTTTTGCGCCGGGTCTCAAGGCACTGGCCACCACCTTGGAGCAATTTGGTGAAGTCATGGTCGCCGCTCCAGATCGCGAACGCAGTGCTGTGGGCCACGGTATTACGGTACACCAACCACTGCGAATTCAGGAGAAGCCGCTGCTTCCAGGAATGAAGAGGAGTTTCATGACCAGTGGTACACCAGCAGACTGTGTAAAATTGGCTGTCCAGGGTTTGCAATGGCAGCCTGACGTTGTTGTTTCTGGGATTAACCGTGGTGCCAACCTAGGAACCGATGTTCTTTACTCAGGTACTGTATCGGCGGCATTGGAGGGTTTACTCTTGGGCTTTCCGGCCATCGCTGTTTCCTTGTGCGGTCATGATGAGGACGGTTATACTATGGCTGCTGAGGTTATAACCAGACTATTGAAGAATGATGTCCTGCCACTCAAGCCAGGCGCTCTGTACAACATCAATGTACCGGTAACTGCTGCCGGTGATGTGCCGAAATACCGCTTCACACGACAGGGAACACGGATTTACGATAATATCTTCGAACGTCGTCAAGATCCCCGGGGCGTCCCCTACTTCTGGCTCGGAGGCAAGCCCTTGCCAACGGAAGAAGACCCAGAAGTGGATCTGACAGCTATTGCCGATGGCTGCGTGTCGATTACACCACTGCAGCCGGATTTGACAAATTACGGCCTGCTGCGAGCATTACGAGCCGGCGGCAACCATTCCGATAAGGAGGATTAGCGTGAACCAGCCACAGGATTTTGAAGAGAAAGACGTTGTCGTAGTAGCCCAGGACAGCTTTGAGCTGGAAGGTGAGCATTACCGTCTCGTGACGTTCTTGAATCAATCACTGAAAGACCGTGGTCTCATATTTGGACTCACAAAACAAGATGAGCGTCTTTCGTTAAAAATTTACGAAGTGATAACGCGAGATTCCGAATAGACGCAGCCAAGCTGCGTTTTTTCATCCGTTGGTGAGAAATGCCGAAAAATCCGCAGTCAGTTTAAGAAGGTTTTTCTTAACAACCAAAGAATGAGTATACTACGATCAGGAAGGGGGACGCCGCATGCACAAAGAGGACCAACGGCTTTTTGGCAGTCTCTACACGTTGGAACAACTTGCCGAACAAGATCTGCTAAGTGCATCGGCTTCTGGCGATCCCGTCTACTGGCACCAACAAGCGTTAGAACGCATGGAAACATATCGCGAATTGCGAATCACACTGCATCGATATGGATCGACTTTCGTTGTTGAACACGCACAAGACCAGCTTGCGAAGCTGAACAAGTTGTCTAACACCAAGGGCCAATACCATGGCCAGCGTCAAGCACTCGAACTCTTTCTTATTTTGGCCGCCGACGCCATTACACATCACACGTCTGCGGGGTTCCTTGAACATGCTGGGACAGAACGTTTTGTACCCGTGATGTAGCCCGTTCGGTGCCGTTACAGCCCAATTACACAGAGCTGCGACCTCTCGGTCAGCACAGCCGTTAGGATCGTTATTGGAGGATTTGCATGAGCATTTTTTCAAAGATCAAAGCAGCCTTAGTGGGTTCCGGAAAGACATCCAACGCAACCCGTGGCTATACTCGCCATGATGGTCAAGGGCTTTTTGTTTATATCCGCTGTGATCGCTGTGGTGAAGTAGTGCCACTCCGCTTGCGTAAAACTGATGAGATGGCTCGCAGTGAAGAAGAAGGTTACGATTATTTCGTCCAGAAGATCGTCATGGGCACCCAATGCTTCGCTCGGATGGACACCCGGCTGGAGTTTGATAGACGCCATGAAATAGTCAACAGCAGCATTCAAGGCGGTTCGTTAATCACAGTCAAAGAGTATGACAGCATTTCTGCAAACTGAGCCCGACAAACCAAGAGTTTTCTGCATTGAAAAAGCCTTTCTGCCAAACGCAGAAGGGCTTTTTTCGGTTTCCGTTCTACTGCTTCTAAGCGAGCAGCAGCTATGTGTTTACTGCTTTAGTGTACCGTCAAAGGAGGCCCTTGGTTTAATGAATACGGCGGAATACACCGATCACTTTGCCGAGAATCATGACATCGTTAGCCCAAATCGGCTCCATGGTAGCATTGGCCGGCTGTAACCGAATTCGATCGGATTCCCGATAGAACCGTTTGACTGTGGCCTCGTCGCCATTGAGCATGGCCACAACAATCTCGCCGTTGGTAGCTGTACTGCGCTGTTCCACTAACACCTGGTCTCCATCGAAAATCCCCGCTTCAATCATGCTCTCGCCCCGAATGCGCAACATAAACACATTCTCCGCATCTGTGAAGTCACGAGGGATAGGGAAGTAATCTTCGATATTCTCCACAGCTAAGATCGGTTCGCCAGCAGTAATCGAGCCAACGATGGGTATATTGCGGATTGATTTCATCATCTGGTTCTCAGCACCGAGAAGTTCAATGGCCCTCGGTTTCGTAGGATCTCTGCGAATATACCCATGATCCTCCAGTTTCCGAAGATGACCATGAACAGTGGAGCTCGACATGAGACCCACAGCTTCGCCGATCTCCCGAACCGATGGGGGATACCCCTTAGCCTGGACCTCCTCTTGGATGAATTGGAGTATTTGAGCCTGTCGTTTGTTAAGTGCCTTCACAGCAAACGCCTCCTCGGATGGGCTTAGTCAATCTATTATACCATGCTAAATCCTTGAAATCAAACCTTCGTTCGCTTTGTTAAAAATAAACGTTGATTAGTACTGCACGCGAAAAATAAAACGTATGTTCGTTTTTCTGTTGACAAAGCATATGTTCTCCCTTACAATTAGGTTAGAAGCACAAGAACATATGTACGGGGGGATAACAATGTATCTGAAGACACTGCACCAAATGACAGCATTGGCTGTACTCATCGTTTTCGTAAGTGGTATCGTAGCTCTAGGAGCGCACCTATCAGATTCGCCGAACGCACTTCTAGATGGTGTTTATCAAGAAATCGTGGTCCAGCCAGGGGACAGTTTGTGGGCCATTGCTCGCACGTTTCGTCCTCAAGAAGATCCCAGAGACATTGTGGGACTAATTCGAGAGCTGAATGGACTTCGAGAAGCCACAGTATACCCGGGACAACGTCTCGTCGTGCCGATTGCAGCCAATTAAAGGAGCTTGTTGCGAGCCTTCAGTTTGACTGACGGTAACGGACATGAGATAGATATCCGGGACGAAATTCGATGAGAGAGCGTCCGCCTAGGTAGGCGGACGCTCTTTCGATTGTGAATTTACCTGAGGCC
>SLOZ01000090.1 GCA_007132255.1 Limnochordia bacterium
CATGTTGGCGACGGATTGAACCTTGTCCAAGACCAACTGGCAAGCAGCGGCATTGGAAAACTCCAGCGTCAGACCGGGCCCTATACCATAAATCCACGTAATGCCTCGCTGCTTCGCATCTGCGACCAACTCCCGCAGCCTAGCCGCATCACCGGGTGGATAGAGTTCCCGCCACTTCTCACGATGGTACACATCATCTTTTGGTGCGTAAAAGTACGTTTTGAAGCGGTAGCGCTCCAAAAACGCCAGCATGTCAAGACGATCGGCATGGGTCCACGGCGTTCCGTAGAAGCCCTCAACAATACCGCGGACAGGAAAGTCCGGATACCCGTACTCCCATCCCGAACGAATGCGGTCTTGGTCGAGAAAGTTCGCAACTAGCGCAATGAGGCCGTGCTTGAGGCCCGCTTCATCCGCTGCCGTCACCTGGATCTGCAGTGCTGCCTCCGGCTTCACCTCGATCAAGTAGGATTCCGGCCGCGCAAGATCCACATCCCCGCCAGGCGCGTCAACCGCATTGGCCAACTCCACATGCAGCACCGCCTTGGCTGAAGCAGGTGGCACTGGATCGGCCCAGATCACAAAGTTCTGCACTTCCAACTGCAGGAGCTCGCAAACTATTCGCCAGGCCAATTCTCGATGGGATCCCAGTAAGTGCAGTGGCCCTTGGATGGGATACACCTCGAGACTGCGCTGACAAGCCTTAGTCGGACACGAAGGCTGGGCAAACCATAACATCGCGATTCCTCACTTTCTACCATCCGTATTTTTCCGGGCCCCACGGTCGCTTCACATGATTTTGCTCCGTCATGACCATGGTGCGATCGGGAACATCTTCGTTGAGAATCACGCCCGGTCCCACCACACCATACGCACCGACACGCACACCAGGCATCAGAATGGCGTTCACCCCGGTGCGGCTGAAATCTCCGAGATATGACGCATTGGAATAGTAGCGCGGTGTTTCTCGTCGTCCTTTGACGTTGATGCTGGTACCACCATCATCAAAGCGCAGCGTGCCGCAGACCGTGGCGGCACCCAAATCCGAACTGCGGCCAATGATGCCGTGAAATTCCATGTAGTGTACTGCGTAGACGTTATCCATGAGAATGCCATCGATCTCAGCACAGTGCCCCACCTGACAGCGATCACCAATGCTGCTGTAGGAACTGATCCGGCAGTATTCTTCCACTACACAGTGATTGCCGATGACCACAGGGCCGTAGATTATGGCTCCCCGTGTAATCGTTGTATTGCTCCCAATCCAAACAGGACCCTGAAGGATCACACCCGGGCCAACGGTTACATTCTCACCAGCGATTATCGGCCCTGTGATCATCGCTGTGGGATCCACCATCGGTGAGGAGCCCGTCTCTAACTGGGCTGCGTTCGCCGCCATATAGGCCAACCGACGGCGGTTAGCTTCCATGATGTGCCACGGTTTATCCACATCCACGAGGTAACCTACGGTTTCCACGGCCTGCACACTGCTCCCCTGCCGCAGCAAATTGGCTGCCGTTTGGCCCAAATCAGCTTCAGCTGGCGGCATCATGCCGACCTGGACTGCTTCCATGTGGGGTGCCGTGTATGCCACTTCCTGAAGGGCTTTTCCCTGTAAGACAAAGAAGCCGCCTAGGCGATGCGTCACATCCGAACGCGGATGTCCGAGAACCTCAACAACAGCGTTTCCCTGAACACGGGCGCAGATCCAATCTCGCGGCGACTCACTGACGTGTGTCTCCGGCTGCTCTAAGGGTTGGACTAAGATGGACATCGGTCCGGAAAATCCTTCTGCCTCCTCTAGCAGCCGCTCCACGTTCTCCGGCGCCGCTGCGACATCACCGTAACACACTAACAGCTGCGCCGTATCCGCCGGCATGGTCCGCAGAGCTTGGCTGACCGAGGCGGCAGAACCTTGGCACTCATGGTCCTCGATAAGCCGCAGCAAATCCCGAAGCTCAACCAAACCCGCCGTGGACAAAAATTGTGTAAGTTGGGTCCAGCCGCGAGCATTGGCGCTGAGAAAAATCTCCTGGTATCCCAATCTCTGCAGTGTCTCCAACAGTGGCAGCACCAAGGGCCGCCCGGCCACGGGCAGGACCAGTTTATCCTGTGTACTGCTGTAGGGCCACATGCGCTGGCCGCGTCCCGACGCTAAAACGAGTGCTCGCTTCAAATGGATCACCTCACGAAGTATTATTGTTTGGTTCAACAGCGATTGAAGGATTCGGTCGGCACTGTAGAGTACTCCGCGCCGGCCTTGGACGCCCTCTAAGCCGTCCAAGGGCTTCGAGGTACTATGCACGCGATAACCATTCAACGTCTGGATCCGGAATCCCTGGTTTCCTTTTTCTTCTCTGGAAAATGACCGAAACAAACCGGTAACCGATGCGACGCGTCAAGACTGCCCGCACGGCAGTGCAGGCAGTCTCGTATGTTCATCGTGTCGAACCTTTGGATTTCTACTTGCTTTGATCACTGCTGGTAAATGCTTCATCCTGCAACAAAAGCTCACAGGCAATACCTGCCAGTTCTGGATCAAATTGCGTTCCGGCGCAGCGCTGCAGTTCGGCAGCGGCTTCGGAGCGAGTCACTGGTCTTCTGTACGGACGCTGGCTGGTCATGGCATCTAAAGCATCACTGATCGCCAAGATGCGACATTCGATGGGGATATTCGTCGCCGCCAGCCCCAAGGGATAACCAGAACCGTCCCATCGTTCGTGATGACAGCGAATCAGGGATGCCACCGGAGCCAGCCGCGGAGACGCACAGGCAATGCGGTATCCTTTCTCACTATGCTGCCGCATGATTTCCCATTCTTCGGCCGTCAGCGGGCCCGGTTTTTGGAGAATGGAATCGGGAATCCCGACCTTGCCAAGATCATGCACCTTGGCAAGGAGCATCAAGTTGCTCCGCTCACTGCTGGATATGCCCACCCGGTCTGCTATGCGCAGGCACATTGCTTCTAAGCGTTCAGCGTGGTTGTGAGTGTAAAAGTCTCGTTCGGCCAAGGTGGCCATCAGGATATCCACCAACTCACCTTTGGCACTGATACTGCTGCACAGCTTATCCTGAAGCATGCGGTCGTCCGCTCGCCGATACAGCCCGTCCAATAGACTCGACGGGTCATGGGATACAGCAGCCCCAATGGAAACACTCAACGGCAGGCTAGGAACGTCCTGATTGTGCTGTTTGATGGCCCTTCGAATCCGAGTCACAATCTCCTCGCAGCGGCCCGATGAACATTTCCACAGCACTAAGGCAAACTCATCTCCACCCAGCCGCGCCACCACTGCACCTTCATCAGTGCACCGTTGAAGAATATCTGCCAAACTCAACAGCAGCTTGTCGCCTTGGGAATGGCCCATGGCATCATTGACTAATTTGAGCCCATCGAGGTCCAGGACAACAATGGCCACCGGGTAGCTGTCCGCCTCTGGCGCTGCCAGTTGTTCCTCAAAGTAACGGCGATTGTACAAACCTGTTAGCTGGTCATGAAGACTCAAATAGCGGAGCTGAGCTTCGGCCTGCCGGCGGTCTGTCACATCTCGCGTAACCCCACTGTAGCCGATGACCTCGCCATTCGCTCCATACAGTCGGGTCAATGACGACTCTATATACCGAATCGTACCATCGCGGTGCCGAATGGTCAGTACAACAGCTTGACCCCTCGCTGCATAGTCATCTAGAAGCTGTAAAAATCGCGGCTCTTGAGGTGGTTCATGCCAGAGTCCCAGGAGCCCCAATGCGGCCAACTGCTCGCCACTATATCCGGTCATGGACTGGAAGGCATCATTGCAGAACACGACCGATCCG
>SLOZ01000334.1 GCA_007132255.1 Limnochordia bacterium
GGTTCGTAGTTCAGCGCCAGTCAGCAGCGCTTTGGTCTGTATTCCACCGAGAACCTTGGTGACAGCTGCTGCACTGCGGAACATGAACTCCTTGCCGTGTTCCATGGCCTGGATCAGAGCTGTGACAAACACCTTGATGTCAGCATAATCCACTGCATTGACGATGACCTTGTTAAACCCCGTAACCTCTTGGAGTTGTTCAGCGATGCGATCCACCCGCAGGCTGCGCAGATCGTCCAGGGAGATGTACGTGCACTCATCTTTGGTATAGCGGCCCTGCGTTTTCTCCTCAACGTATTCGCCGATGTGCGAACTGGTGTAGCCAAAGCTCTTATCCTTGGCAAACTCCGTCTCCGCAGCTGGCACCAGTTGGTCGCTATCTTTGACGTAGTGGATATTATTCATGGTAAAGCGGCCGCCCTCTTGGAAGAAGGGAACGATGATCTCGCCGTCAAACCGCTTCGATGAGCACTCTTCGATGGTTTCGCGGAGCACCTCGGTTTCCAATGGGAAGTGCCCACGCATGGTGGAATCACTGCGGCTGATCAGAACGTAATCTTTCCCCGTTTCCTCTGCCACCGTAGTTATGGCCTCAGCCATATCCCGATGGGCTTGGCGCGTTTCTTCTCGGGTCAATGCCCGAGAGTTGGTCAGGATGAAAAACATAGATGGTCTGGACGCGAAACCGTCGCGAAACGTTTCTGCCTTCCAATCGGTGTACACAGAGATGCCATGCACGGTCTGTACCCCTGTGGGATCGTCGTCGAGCACCACGATCTTCCGAGGAAACTTCGCCAAGGCTTTCTTCAGCATGGTATCTACCGCTGCTTCGTCTACCGCTGGGAGTGCGGCCAACGCGCTGCTAGGGAGTGTTTTCATCATTGGCGTCCCCCTTTGTGAACCTCTGTCGCTGCCAAGGCTTCAAAATGTTTGACAATAGCACCGTGGTCTTCATCCATTAGACCTTGCACCTTAAGGCCCTGCATGATCTCAAACAGCTGCGCGGACATGGGAATCGGAATGTCCAGGGCGTGGGCGGTGTCCACCACGTTCTTGATGTCCTTGTGGTTGACCGAGATTTTGCCACCGGGCTTGAAATTGCGCTCCATGATCATCGGTGCCTTGGCCTCCATCACGGCACTGCCCGCCAAACCTCCGCCAATGGCCGCAAAGACTTTCTCGGGGTCGACGCCAGCTTTCGCAGCAAACACCAAGGCCTCTCCCAGCGCTGCAATGTTTAAATTCACAATGATCTGGTTGGCCAGTTTTGTGACCGAACCGCTGCCGCTGGGTCCCACCAACACAGCATTGGCGCCCATTTGCATCAACGTTGGTAGAGCCCGCTGGAAGGCCTCCTCATCGCCACCCACCATAAATGCTAACGTGCCGGCGATAGCTTTGGGCTCGCCGCCGCTCACGGGGGCATCAAGGAAATCGACACCGCCCTCCTGCAGGCGTTCCCAGCAGTAGCGGGAGTCGGTGGGCGTCACAGAGCTCATATCAACGACGATGCTTCCGGATCGCAGTCGTTGGGCTGCGCCTTCTGATCCAAACAGGCTTTGCTTCACAACTTCGCCGTTGGGAAGAATGGTCAGGAGGATGTCCACAGCCTCACCCATGTCTGCAGGCAGAGCCCGCTTAGCTCCTAATTCTTCCAACTCCAAAATCGGGTTTTCTGCAATGTCGTAAACATAGAGTTCTGTCCCTTTGGCCAGCAAGTTTTTCGCCATGGGTTTTCCCATAATGCCTAAGCCAATCAAACCTACCTTCATTGCTATCGCTCCTTTTTTCAGCTCTTCGAAACCGCATCACCAAACAATCCGCAACGATCCTTGACACTTCTATGTGTAAACATTATCTGTTCGCCGTCGCGAATCCTTTTTCTCAAGGCCAATGTGTACCGCCAACGCTCCTGGTTGCCGTCACCTTCAAACGCGCCGTGTGCGCTCTGAGCAAGACACCCCCTGGCACCATGGTGGGTGAACAGGGGGTGTTCGTGACCAGGGACGCTCAAATGGAGCATGGCCCTTGTCTGGGAGTTATTCCGTCCATTGAACTACAGCAGTATCGTAAGCCTTGATTCGCAGGTCTCCAACGCCCGATTGACCGGTTAGGATTTCGCTGTAAGGCCGCTCAAGAGGTAGGAAAACCTCATGGTTGTTGTGATTGAGCAGAATGGTGAATCGCTGACCGTCGACGGCCAAACGCTCTACGGCTTCGATGCCGGGAACCGGTTTGGCCAACAATGGCTTGATGCCTGCGCGGCGGGCAATCAAGGCCAGCAGTGCGTTCATACCCGCATCACCCAAATCACAGCCGACGTAGAAAACATGACCCTTGCCAACAGCATTGACGGTGATGGCTGGTTTGCCCTTGTACCAATGTTGATCATAGGCTGCCACCACGTCAGCTGTGCGCGGTTCGATGATATCGCACCATTTGGACGCTGTACCGCTGCCAAATAAACCGCTCACCGCTGTGGTTTTGCCGTCTTTGACGACATCAAATTCGGCCACGTCAATGCCGGCCAACTCCCGGAAGTAACCGGGCAGAGTTTCTTCAGTCATGGAATTGTCCCAATGTCTCGTACCGGAGCGGAATGTGACCACTAACGTACCACCTTGTTCCACATATGAGGTCAGTTTGCGCTGGATATCTGCGTTCATGACATTAAGGGCTGGCACAGCCACCAGCTTATAGTTTGTTAAGTCGGCATCCAAACCGGTGACGTGCGCTGGGATATGCTGGTCCGCCAAGGCTCTGTAGTATTGGTACAGCAGGGCATTGTAGTCAAATCCCGCTGAATGCGGCTGGAACTGGTGGCTCCACAACGAGTCATAGGACTTGAGAATCGCTGCATCAGCCAAGACGTCCGCCCCTTGGAGAAGCTCTGCATGCTGGGCAAATTCCCGGCCTGTTGCTTTGATCTCTTCGTAGCGCCGCCGGGGAATGCCGTCATGATCCAACACGCCGTACCAATACTGTTCCGTCCCAAACAGGCAGGCTCGCCAGCGGAAATACACCACACCATCACCGCCGTGAGCCATGGCTTGGTAGGCCCAAAGCCGGAGTTGCCCAGGCTCAGGAGTATTGCCCATGGTATTCCAACCGCACGGTCCACTCTGCTGTTCCATCACCCAATAGTTCTTTTGTTTGATACCGCGCATCAAAGCATGGGCCATGCCGACAGATTGGTAAGAGTTGGTTCCCCAGCGATTCGACGGGTAGTTATCCCAAGAGATGAAATCAAGGTCTTTGCCCAGATCGAAGTAGTCGATCTGACTGAAGTGACCCATGTAATTGTGGGTGATCGGTTTGCTGCTGTGTTGGCGCAGGACATCCAACTGCACGTCTTGGTAAGCTACACTCGAATCCGACGAGAACCGGTAAAAGTCCAGCAACAAGCCGGGGTTATGGTTGAACGCATCCGGTGCCTGGGTATCGACCACTGTGTATTTAGGCAGAATGATAGTCTGCCAGTCGGCGTATGTCTGACTCCAAAAGACCGTGCCCCAAGCCTGGTTCAGTGCATCAATGTTCTCGTATTTGGCCTGCAGCCAATCTTGAAACGCCTTCTCACAGTACGGACAAAAACAGCGAGTCGTATCGTGACAGCCGAACTCATTATCGGTCTGCCAACCCATGACACCGGGGTGATCGCTGTAGCGTTCCGCCATGGCGGCAATAATCTGGGCGCTCAGCTTGCGGTAATCGGGGTTATTGTAGCAGTAGTGCCGACGGCTGCCAAAACCCCGCACTTCGCCATGGCTGTCCTGCATGTAGATATCTGGATAGGCTTCCA
>SLOZ01000199.1 GCA_007132255.1 Limnochordia bacterium
AGCTCGCATTGTGAGTGCGACAAGGCCCTGGCATGCGGTCAAGACGCGATGCTGGCCATATGCTAGAGTATCGTATGGCATTCTCGGCAATCGCCCGTCTCACTCCACAAGGTTCTCCGTCGAGCCCCTAATGGCTCGTGGGCGGACGCTGTTTTCGCCTGAGAAACAGTTAGCGAAGCCATGGAACAAGAGTGATGCAGTGTTTGCTGTGGACCTTGGACCGACCAGCGTTGAACGCAGCAGCGACTGGGACTCGAACGGATCGGTTGACAGGCTTTTTGGGTCGTCTCCGGAACCCTTTGTCACGTAGGAAACGGTGCAGCATCGTGCCGCGCAAGAGATTGGATCGACCCACGAAATCCAAGGCATCCTTCAGCCAAAGGGATCCGCCAAGCAAAGTTTGCTGGCGGACTGCGAAATCTAGAAATGTTGCAGAAGCAAATCTTCCCGTGTTACACTTTCCACAGGCAAACCAAAAAAATGGCATCAATGCGGAATCCGCACCACTGCAGCATCCACTTCGGCAATTGCTCCAAGGAATCGATACACAAATCGATGCGTCTCAGCGACCTAGCAAGTAGACAGAAGCTAACAGGCCAGTCCGTTTGGTGGTTTGATCCAGAAGCGGCACGAGCAGTGAACATGGACAAGCAAGCCTTGTTGCCGGCTGAGGTAGGGGCGTATGCTGGGGCAGCCTTCCGGCCACGAGGATTAGCCACAACGATCTCGGTTTTGTCTGCTGGGAGTTTTGCCTGGGCCCTTGATCAGACGTCAAAGACAAGCCAACAGTCTGCAGCCGCTTGTTCTGCTTTGGCTCAAAATGCAAAATGCTTATCCTCAGAATATCCAGTTACGCGGGAGGCGATGCTGTTTGGATGTTGCAGATGTGATGGCAAGCTTGAAACGAAAAGGCTACGCAGTTTCCTACTTCGAGAATGCCCAAGAAGCCGCAGTGTATTTGGATGATGCTGTTCACAACAAGACCGTTGGTTTTGGCGATTCCGCCACTTTAACCAGTATGGGGCTCTTTGAGAAACTCTGCTCGCACAACGAGGTTTTCGATCCTCAGCATCGTCCCAGTGGACTTGATTTCATTGCCACGGCAAAGCAGTGTTTAACAACAGAAGTCTATCTGACGTCAGTGAATTCTTTGGCGGAAACCGGTGAGATCGTGAATATTGATGGTACTGGTAATCGTGTGGCTGGAGCTCTATTCGGTCATGAAAAGGTCTTCTTTGTTACCGGAACCAACAAGTTAGTTCCTACACTGGAGGATGCCATTTGGCGCGCCCGGAATATCGCTGCGCCAAAAAACGCCATGCGATTGGGCCTAAGAACTCCCTGTGCCCAAAAGGGGGATCGCTGCTACGATTGTTCCAGTCCAGATCGGATATGCAATGGATTGCTAATTCACTTTCAGAAGATGAATGATATTGCCATGGAGGTTGTTTTGATCGACGAAAACCTGGGTTTCTGATGTGTTCGGTCACTGACATGTCGGAGCAGCATGTCCCTGCAAGTTCGTCGCAAGAGCCAGTTCCGGCAGGGATCTTCTGTGCATTGCGCCAACCCAGCCACTCAGCGCAGCTTGGAGAAACTTCACGTATTGGCCGCGAAGGGATTGGGCTGTTTCGCCTGCCGATCGCGGCCAAGCTTACAGGTATTGGTGATGAAGGCTTCATAAAACAAACTGGTCCCGCCACTTCAGTGGCGGGACCAGTTTAGATTACCCTCGGGTTCATTGAATGGCCTTTGGACATCCGCTGCGAACCGCATCGTAAGGCACCCACGCCCGTCTATTCAGTATTACCACGTCAACTCTCCACGAAATTGAAAACCAACTGTAGTGATCCGGCGCTGGTGGTGCCGGCTCACGACTTCCCTATCAACACAGCCACAGCAGCTAGAGATTGCCATCTCTACCAGGCAATCCCTACCCAAAGCACAGCGACTGCATAGACTATGCAGAACAGATCCGCGGGGGAACCTGGAGTCGAATTATCCAGACTTGCGGCCGTCGGGATGAGCCGTCCCTTTCACTGCTCCTGGTTCTCCAGTAACGAAATCGTTCTGCATATATTGGACGATCTCATCAGTTGTCAAAACCTTGGCAACCGTGCTGTTGGCAACAGCCAGTGCGATTTCATGATTCGCTGTTGCTGTTGCGACCGCGTCACCGACCACGACGACATCGTAGCCGCGCGAGCTGCCAGCATAGGCGGTAGCCAGAACACACTCATCTGTCCACAGACCCGTAATAACAATGGTGTCAATATCGAGGGCTTTCAGTTTTTCATCCAGATAGGAGGTCCCATCGTCGTTGAAGGTCCAAAACATATCAAGGTGTTTCCCATGGTAAAACCACCCATCTGCTACCTCGTCAGCGTTGGGTGCTATCTCTGAGAGTGGTTGGAGGCCCGGTTCACCGGTGAAAACGTAAGCCGCATTCTCCGGTTCATCCGGGCGGAGTCCACGTGGCCCGTACCAGCGATCCATGGCATTCGATATACCATCGTCAAATTGACGACTCCAGGTACTCCAGACCGTACAAACGCCTTCCCTGTCTGCGCCAACTGATCGGAACGTATCAACCAGTTTGACCAAATTCGGCAAAATACCTCCGGCATACGGGCGATACTCCTCCTGACAATCGTCCAGCAGCAACGCAATCCTCCTGGGACGATCCTGCAAATCCCATGATGCCCAGAATGCCAGCGGGGTGTCGTTCGGACCACCGGGAGTACTGCTAAAATTATCCATAGGTTCTAGTGCCAATTCCATGTCCCGATGCTTGCAGGGCTTCTTCAGTGCTTCTGCAAGCGGTAAGGCAGTTTTACTCATATGCTGCGCGCGTTCATCTTTACTCTTCATAGCACGACTCCTTTAAAACATCATTGGTAAAGCGTGTTTGAGTCAATTGATCCATCCCACTGCGGCGTCCGCCCGTAAACCACCCATTGCGACCGTCTGACATCCCGAGAGCGTAGTGTTCTTTACTGGTCGTTTCAGCGAACATCAGTCGTTCACTGCAGTCTGCCCATGTGCCGTCTAGAAATAGCTCCACTGTTCCGTGTGCCACTCCCTATGTAAAGCCTTTCGCTAGGATTCGGATCGAATCCTCCCCAAACGCGTTAATGCACGGTACCTGTGCGTACGCGTGGATGTTCGCCCATCAGGCGAAATAAGTGAATACTCCGCGCAAGACTATACCGCTTGTCCGGTGGTAGGATACTGCCGTTTCATTTTTCTTTGCTTTCGGACGCGCAAAAGATCCCGGTGCCGCTGGCACTGGGATCCTGAACGGTCAAACGATAGAAACCCCAACGATAGCTGCCGTCTGCAGCTATTCCTGACACGCTCGTTTCTGTTCCCAGTTTAAGTCCGTTTGGACGTCTACCAGAGAAAGGTTCTGCTGCGGAAACCATTTCATCTTCGGCCTGTGACTCCGAGTAACTACGGATGAGTGGCTGAAGAAGTCACAAATGGAACCCGAAAGATCCATAAAAGGTGATGTCTTGGATGCTTTTTGCGATTTGTGTGTAGTCCTTGTGGTCGATAATCCAAAGAACCAGCAAATTCTCGCTCATTCCTTCCACCCCCTTGGACATTGTGCAACCTGCTAAATGAACCGCGGTTTACCGGATCGTATTCTTGTGAGTTTAACGGTTTCTATTCTTAGGGTCCTAGCGGGGTTTTAGCCTCTCGTATTCAGCCCGAAACTCTTCATCCTCCAAGATGTTGTCTTTCGATCCGTTCAACCTTCACATCCGGGTTGCACCTGCCGTCAACCCCAAGTC
>SLOZ01000063.1 GCA_007132255.1 Limnochordia bacterium
CCTGGAGCTGGAGAAGCACTCCAGGGTATCATGACCGGGATAACGTAGCCTGTTAAGGCTTAGGCGGGTCATAGCGGGGCTCTTTTTCAAGCCCCTGCCTTCAGGCATGGGGTCTATGACAGATTCAACAGGTGATCGGACAACGAGTTATTCATCAGTGTTCCGCATACCGCAGGGCCTCCACAGGTTCCAGCTTGGCGGCCTGCCAGGCGGGGTACAGACAGGCAACAGTAACGACGAGTACGGCAAGGCCGAAACTGACCAGGAGATTCTCTAAGTTAAAGGCTGGATAGAAGACTGGTTGGACCAGCAGTTCCACTTCGGATACCAAATCAGCAAACGCTTCGACGCGAATTCCGGTCCGGGACCAAATCCAGGTGATAACTCCTCCGAGCAGTGTCCCCAGCGCGCTGCCAACGACTCCCATGAAGACGCCTTCCATTAGAAAAATGGTGAGGATGTCGCGGCTTTTCAGTCCAAGCGAACCCATCATTCCGATTTCACCAGTTCGTTCACGAACGATCATGGCCATGGCACTGACGATCACCACGGATCCCATGGCGATGAACAGGATATAGACCAAGATCATGATGTTTTGCGCCTCCGAATACAGCTCGATGAGACCATCACCGCGATTCCAGGCCGTGACAGCGTAGCGCTCCGATCCGTCCGCGTTCAAAAGACCGCTGATCGCTGTGTGCAGAGTGTCGGCGCCATCAGCATGGCTGCCAAAAACCAATAGCTCTGTAACTTCATCCTCCAGCCAAAGCATGTCTTGGGCAGTAGACAGTGGCAGATAGAATAGGTGGTTGTCCAGTTCAGATATACCAGAGTCCCGCACACCGACGATGGTGAAGGTCTTACCCCGCAGCGATTGGTAATAATCGGCGAAGACCAGTGTAACGCGGTCACCTACAGACGCACTCAGGTCGCGCAGGATACCTGAACCTACTAGAATTTCATCGCTGGCCTCGGGCAGTCGTCCCTCGGCGAGATCGCCTGGCAGAACGCCGTGTCTTGCCTCAACGGACATATCTGTGCCGATGCCCAACATCCGAATAAGGCGATCGCCTTCTGTAGCCATTGCGCCGAATTGCACCCGAGGCAGGATGTAGTTTACTTCAGGGAGTTGGCTCAGTCTAGCGACCATATCACTTGCGCCGCCATCGTCAAGACCATCCACAAGGTAGTCCAAGGGCAACAGCGCCTCCCGCAGTTTGTAGTCTTCATCGACGATTCGCACATGACCTAAGGAGTTGTCAATGTATGTCGAGAACATCGAGTCCGTCATGCCAACTATGAAGCCTCGTGAAAACACCACAATGACGACGACCAAAGCAATAGCAGCCACTGCGATGCCGGTTCGGGATGGATTTCGCTTCAGGTTACGCCAAGCTATTTTGGTCAAATACATGCATAAAACCTCCTACCTTCGCAAATAGCGTTGGCTATTGGCGCTAGCTCGTAGCGACCGCTACCTACGACGAATGGCTTCAATGGGATCTTTCTTGGCTGCAGTATAGGCTGGTAACAGACTGGAGAGCAGTGCGATGGCTACGACCACGGCCAAAATAAAGAAGAAGGAACTAGTGTTCCACGCTCCGTAGAGTCTTCCTTGAAGGGGAAATGCACTCATAGCATCGATGTCCAGAAAAAAGGACATGTCAAAGCCGTAGATAACGAATAATCCTACGCTTAAGGCTCCTAGGATACAGCCAATAAGGCCGCCGACGAGTCCGATACCGCCAGCCTCGATGACAAAGACGCGGACGATCTCGTTTTCTCGCAGACCCATGGCCTTCATGATGCCAATCTCAGAAACCCTTTCTAACGCAGACAGGATCACTGCCGCCACGATACCAACAGCGCCCACAAGCAGGAACAACGCTAAGATGAAATACGTTTCAATGTATCCCCAAGCTTCCACTGCCACCAGAAACTCAGCTGCTTCTCGATACGATCGGGCCACAAGCTGGCTGTTACTGAGCGAGGCCTGCAGTTCCTGGGACTGCTCTGGGGCGGAGCCCCGCTGCGTTAGGCGAACCATCCAACGGTTAGCGGCATCATTGGCCAGGCCTAGCCTAGATGCTGCCGCTTCGCGAGCCACGAAAACAGTGCGTAAGTTCATGTCCGGATGCGGTGTGGCTAGAATTCCGCGTACTTCACCTTCCATAGTATTGAATGACCCTTGGCGATCCCGAAACCGCAGTGTGAAGTAATCGCCTACGTCCAGATCGAAGAACTGTGCTAAGCGCTCGCCAATCACAACTCCGGATTGCCCCGTTTCCAAAAACGCTCCGGTCTGTACGTACTGATCATGATAGAAGACTTGGCTGAAGGAATCCGGCTCAATCGACCGCACCAGCACGGGAAAGGTGTAACGGCCGGCAATGAAGTCTGCTGAAAAATCCAGCACAGGTGTAGCAGCTTGATAGTCCGCTAGTCCTGCGATGGTTTCTTCGGTGCTGTTGGAAATAGAGAACGTCTCCTCCAATGGCACAACATTACCCTTGGCTTCTTCGTCAATCAGGCCCTGCCGGCTCACCTCAATATGTGGCGTTTCAAAATCGATGGCATTCTTAAACGACAGATCCATCATGGCGACCATGACCGATTCTATGAGCAGAAAGAAGACCACGGCGATGGCCAGAATGCTGCCGATAACCAGCGTTCGACTGCGGCGGCGCAGAAGATTGCGCAGGGCAATACGAATCAGATACATCATCAACCCTTCCTTTCGTCCCGGGCAATCTCCCCATCTCGAATCTCTACGACACGCTTTGCATACTCCATAACCATGGGATCATGCGTAGAGAAGACAAAAGTGGTCTTCAGTTCTCGGTTCATGCGAACCATGATTTCCAGGACCTCTTTGCTGGTTTCGGAGTCCAGGTTGGCTGTGGGTTCATCGGCCAGAACCAATTTGGGTTCTTTGACTAGGGCACGAGCTACGGCTATTCGCTGCATCTGGCCTCCGGACAGGGCGTTGGGACGGCGATGCATCATGGTGCCTAAACCCACCTGTTCTAGTATGTTCTGCACGCGGTCGGAGTTGCTGCCTTTACCATCGCCAGCAATCTGGAGCGCAAACTCTACGTTCTCGAAGGCTGTCAGCACAGGGATCAAGTTGTGGCTTTGGAAGATGAACCCGATATTGCGCCGACGATGCAGGGCTTGCTCATTCTTGCTCATTGTGCCGATATCTTTGTCGTTAAATAACAGATGACCGGAGGTGGGGCGATCTAGGGCTCCGATAAGATTGAGCATCGTGGTTTTGCCGCATCCGGATGGACCGAAGACCGTGGTGAATTCGCCTTCAGCCACATCAAGGTTCACGCCTTTAAGGGCATGGACCTCAATGTCTCCCTGTTTGTAGATTTTTGAAACGTCTTTGAGTGTCAACAACGCCATGCTTTTCACTCCTCTCCCGGCCTACGGGGGCCAAAGAACTGCAGCCAAAGGTTGTCCAACGTATCCGCCGCCACCTGTTCCAAGACAAGTGAGCCTGCTTCGAGACCTAGGGTGTGTTCCACGAGGTCCTGAAAGAACGCGTAGCGACGTTTCAATGCCGCTAGCGGAGCTGGATCGCCGTGTTTGAGCATTGCTGTGAATGCTTCGGCGGTCTGTCGTTGATTGAGCAAGAAGAGATTTACATAGAGTTCTGCGGTTTCTTGGGGATAGGTGACATGGAATACCTTTTCCCGAACGCCCTGTTCAATAATCTTGTGCAGCAGCGGTTCCAGACGCGCATGGCCCAGACTGAATAGGCGATCTTCCAATAGGAGGTTCTTCCGTTCACCGTAGAGTTCAAAGAGAATGACCATAATCTCGGTCGGGCTCTCGGTCTTGCGGGAGTTGACTAAGCGTGTGTGTTCGTTCAGTTTCTCGATCGCCGTGAGATCGGGACGGTCGACCACTTCTTCTACGGTGGCCAGAGCCATCTCCATGACGGATTCGGCCATGTGTTCCACTAAATCGGCCTTGCTGCGGAAATGGTGGTAAAAGCCACCCTTAGATACACCAGCTTTGTCAATGATATCCTGCAGAGAAGTTTCCTCATAGCCTTGTGTACCAAAGAGCTGTAGGGCTGCGTGCAGGATTTGCTCGCGGCGGTTGGGTGAGCGGCTGCTGCTGGGCATAGATACACCCTCCTTCACAAACCGACCGTCGGTCTGTACGTTAGTTCTATGCTATCACAGGAGATGTTTTTCTGTCAAGCGTGATGACAATCCTTAAGCCGGAGGGAGCAAGGGTAAAAAATGGTGGAAAAAGGGGAACAGAAACGGAGCGGACAGCGTTTGGCTGTGCGCTCCGTTAGGGCTAATGCTGTATCGGCGAGATAATGGCTGTATCT
Organism: Limnochordia bacterium; assembly: GCA_007132255.1. Lineage (GTDB taxonomy): Bacteria > Bacillota > Limnochordia > Darwinibacteriales > B1SED10-159 > SLOZ01. The sequence continues at coordinate 4,355 of SLOZ01000063.1, forward strand.
ATTGAACCTTTCTCACAACGGGGACATAGATGTCCATGACAATTCCTTCGCCACCATGGCAGCGTTCGTCATAGAGTTCAAAGTCGGCGCAGCCTTCGGCGAACTCATAGCTCGATTGGGGAAACCATTCTCCATAAATGTACTGCCACGTCTGTTGGATGATATGGCTGAAGTTGTCACGGTTGGTGGGTGGTGTCGTGAACACAGCGTACGTTGCTGCTGGCACGTGCCCGGTAAACAGCTGTTCATCCACCTGCTTGGGATCGGCAACTTCCATGCCGATACAGTAGATGAAACGGCTCGTGTCCGTGTCCCGTGCGAAACAGATGCCGTACTCCGCATCTCCCTTGACCGTTGGTTGACTGAGCAGATTCCTGCCAACATCGTTCTCGAGGTACTCCTGCCAAAATTTGGGTATTTCCTGGTTGTTCTGACCACCTTCCGCCGTTGTTTCCAATACATAGCCCACGACATGGAAGTTATCACGCTTCAACACTTTTGGTTCCAAGACAATTCCTCCTTCGTGATAGTACCGCCGATGAAACAGCAGGTCGATTTTGACGGGAATTTGGTCGCTGGCATGCAGACGATAGCGTTCCGGGGACATGCCGAAAACCTTGTGAAACGCTTTGGTGAAGCCACCGTGGGTTTCGAAACCATAATCCAAGGCGATGTCTAGGATTCGGCGGGAAGTGGCCAGTTCTGCGGCGGCGTACGCCAAGCGCCGCCGCCGCACGTATTCCATGACCGGCATACCCACATAGGCTCCGAAGATACGGTAGAAGTGATAAGGGGAGAAGCCGCATAATTTGGCTAGTTCTGCTACGGTTAATGGTTCATGGATATGCGTCTCGATGTGATCCAAGCTTCGTTGGATGCATTCCAAGTAGTCCATGCTCATTCTCCCTTCCTCGCAGTGCATCTCCGCCACACCCAGCTGGTTCTGTTCGGCATGTCTATCGTACTATGACTACGAGTTGCATGCTTATCCATTCTTGCCAAAAGATCCTGCGAAACGGCAAGTTTGAGAACGCCGACATGCCAAGAAACAGCACGATCGGCCCCAGTATCTTGCGACTGTGGACAGGACGATTTGGGAGTTGGTCTCAACTGCAGTGTTTCGCGTCCGATCGGACATCCCAACTACCGGGATTTTGCGGTTCCTGTCTAACGTTCCCGGACCACGTTGGGCGTGGGCGCCTTGAACCTTACCATGCATGGTTTGATCTAGAAAGAGTCCTACTCAGAGGAACTCAGACTGTCAGTCGTGAATACATCCTTAGAACCCAGATCGACCGTGACAATCTTCATGAGGGGCAAGATAATCGGCGGAATATAATCGTTCTAAGTTGATGACAATGGATAGTTATCTAGGGGGGACCATAATGCGCAAACCCGAGTTCACCAATCTGCTGCATGTACTTCAACGCCAAGTACCGGAGCGGCCAACATTGTTCGAGCTGTTTCTCAACCAAACGCTGTATCAACAGCTGGCCGGAGAGGAGTTCAGTGATCCCCATGATGCATTGTCTCAGATCCAGCTGTTAGCTCGGGCCTTCGCTGCCGCTGGCTATGACTATGCCACTGTGCGCGGTTCCGATTTCCATTTTCCCCGGCCTGCTTCGGAGAGGAAAAAGACGCGTTCCCTAAACGACGGCTGTATGGTCCGTGACCGCCGTTCGTTCCAAGATTACCCGTGGCCGGATCCAGACAGCTTCGACTACGGTGTCCTTGCTGTTGCTGCTGATGTTCTGCCCACAGGCATGAAACTGATCCCCCTTGGTCCCGGTGGTGTGTTGGAGAACGTCATTGATCTGGTGGGATACGAGAACCTCTGCTATATGCTGATGGATGACCCAGACCTGGTGGAGGAGATCTTTGCTGCCGTGGGTTCACGGTTGGTCCGTTATTATGAGTTGGCTTCCCCTTTTGATACCGTGGGGGCCGTTATTTCCAACGATCACTGGGGCTTTAAAACCCAAACTATGCTGTCCACGGAAGACATGCGGCGGTTGCTGTTTCCTTGCCATGACCCAATCGCTGCGCCCATTCATGCTGCCGGCAAACCGGCCATTCTGCACTCCTGCGGCAATCTGCACGCCGTTATGGATGATGTGATCGATGGCATGGGTTATGATGCCAAACACTCCTATGAAGACACAATCATGCCGGTGGAAGACGCCTATGAGCTGTGGGGGAGCCGCATTGCTATCTTAGGCGGTATTGACGTGGACTTTCTTTGTGTGGAATCTCTGGATGCCATTCGCCAGCGTTCGGTGGCTATGCTCGAACGCGCTGCCCAGCGAGGCGGCTATGCTTTAGGATCGGGCAACAGCATCCCAGAATACATTCCGCAGGCTAGTTATTTTGCCATGACCAGCGCTGCGTTGGCTGCGGATGCCAATAATTAAGATGAAGGAGACGGTCTTGTCGTGGCGTACCTGCCTGTTGTTTCGCTTATTCTATTAGCCGCAATTATCGCTGTGGGGTTTGTCAAGAATATCAACCTGGGCATTCTTGGTCTGGCTGTGGCGGGGATGATTGGCCTCGGCACCGGCATGAGTCCCGGCGAGGTGGTGGCTGGCTGGCCAACGCAGCTCTTTGTACTGCTGTTAGGAGTCACCTACTTGTTTGCTATTCTGCGCGTCAACGGCTCGCTGCAGCGAATCACAGAGCACGTGATTTGGCAGTTCCGCGGGGCTCCAGGCCTGCTGCTTCCGGTGTTTTTCACTCTGTCCTTTCTGCTCGCGGCCGCAGGACCCGGCAATATCGCGGTCTGCGCCATCCTGCTGCCCATTGCTTTTTCTGTGATGGCAGGATCCGGACACAATCCGCTCTTAGTCGCGGCTGTTGTGATTATCGCGTCGAATATGGGTGGACTTTCACCCTTGGCTCCGACCGGGATTATTGCCGTGGAGCTGGCACGGGATCTTGGTGTGGACATCGGCTATCAGGTGTTTTACGCAATCATCGTCTTCAATATCCCACTTTTAGCTGGCTACTGCTGGGTTTTGCGCCGCCGGAATGCTGGCGCTGTCACCGCAGATATCGCGAAACCGCAGCCGCTGCAGCGGGATCAAGTCATCAGTCTGCTGGTGCTTATAGGCGTGGTCTTAGCGGTTTTGGTGGGTGGCCTGCACATTGGTTTGACCGCCTTGGTCGGGGCCGCCCTGCTCCTGGTGGTGACCGCTGTTTCTGAGCGGCAGGTGATCGAAACGGTACCGTGGGGTACGCTGATCATGATCTCCGGCATGGCCGTCTACACACATATCCTGGCGGCTGTGGGTGCCATTGACCTGCTCAGTCAGTTCTTGGGAGCGCTGATGGGGCCCGCCACGGCGGCTTCGCTTTTAGCTGTCATGGGCGGCCTTTTTTCCCTGGTCTCCAGCGCATCAGGTGTGGCGATGCCCACGCTGTTTCCCACAGCACCACAGCTGGCTGCTGGTTTGGACGGTGTTTCCGTGGAGACCCTGCTAGCGGCCATCGTAGTGGGTTCACATGCTGTTACACTGAGCCCCATTTCGACGTTGGGGGCCTTGGCTTTGACGGCCCTGCCCCAAAGTGCGCAGCGGCGTCGGCTCTTCGGCCAGCTGTTGGTTTTGGCCGTTGCTGGACTCGGGTTTACGGCGTTGCTCCTATGGATTATGCCTTGGGCTGTGGGGAGTTGATGGCTTTTCTATAGTTGACAAAGACGCTGTGTACATAGCTGCAGATGGTGCAGATGGAGGATCTGAATCACTGTCAGCCGTAGTTCGTCTCCATGAAAGGTGAGTTTAAGTGGACATTTCGTTTAAGACAGAGCAAGGACGCTTCAATTATCGAACAGCAGGTGTGCTGATTCAGGATGGCAAGCTGCTGGTCATGCAGGATGAAAACTCCCCGTATTACTATGTGCCAGGCGGCAGAGTTTCGTTTGGCGAGGCCACTGAAGCCGCTCTTCAACGCGAGATCAGAGAAGAGCTTGGTATCGATGTGGTGGTCCAGCGCTTGCTGTGGGTGGTGGAGAGTTTTTTTGAAGAAAACCGAACCAAAGAGCTCTTCCATGAGCTTGCCTTTTATTACCTGCTCACATTGGCTGATCCAGGTATTCTCCATAGAGGAGCTTCGTTTTCCCGTAGGGAAGGCGATCAACACACCTTGCGATTTACTTGGAAGGAACTGCGTGAGCTTCAAAACCTGTATTTCTACCCGCTCTTTCTGAAGCAGAAAATCTTGGATCTGCCCATCGAGGTTGAACACATTGTTGACACCAATGACCTAACCAGCTCCGTTTAGAGACGTCCTCTGGGACGCGGAGAAGTGCTTTGTTGAAAGTGAGGTGCAGTCTATGCATCCCAGCTTGACGAGCTTTCATCCAGTGATTCAGCACTGGTTTGCAGAAACATTCGGCGACCCGACACCGCCTCAGGCACAAGGGTGGCCTGCCATCGCGTCCGGCCAAAATGTTCTGCTGTTGGCTCCCACAGGTTCTGGTAAGACGTTGGCAGCGTTTCTCAACTGCCTAGATTGGCTGCTGAAACAGGGGCAGTCGCCGGAGCAGACCGGTGTCCAGATCCTATATGTGTCGCCCCTCAAGGCTTTGAATAACGATATCCATAAAAATCTTCAACAACCCTTAGCCGAATTGGCTGCTGTGGCCGAACGTCTCGGTCAGCCAAGCCCCCAGATTACGGCTGCCGTTCGAACGGGAGACACGCCGGCTGCGGAGCGGCAGCGCATGCTGCGTAAACCGCCGCAGATCCTCATTACGACTCCTGAATCGCTTTTTTTGATGGTCTCGTCCAAAGCTCGCAGCATCTTAAAGACCGTTCGCTTTGTTATCGTGGACGAAATCCACACACTGTTCCCCGAGAAGCGGGGGGCTCATTTGGCTGTGACGCTGGAGCGATTACAGCATCTGGTGGGTGAACGACCGCTGCAGCGCATCGGCTTGTCTGCCACCATGCGACCTTTGGATGCGGTGGCTGAATATCTGGTGGGAACCGGACGCCCCGTAACCGTGATCGATGCCGGCCATCGCAAAAATTACGATTTGGCCATAACTCTGCCGGTGCCTGATCTGCGTTCGCTGCCCGAACGCACCATCTGGCCGGAAATTTACCGCACCTTGCTGGATTTGATCAAAGAGCATCGAACCACATTGGTCTTTGTGAATAATCGGCGTCTCGCAGAACGAATCACAGCCAACTTGAACCGACTGGCCGACCGAGAGATTGCCCGAACCCATCATGGCAGCATCTCCAAAGAAATGCGGCTGGTCAGCGAGGAACAGCTGAAGTCCGGTGTCATCCCCTGCATTGTGGCCACCAGTTCTTTGGAGTTGGGTATTGATGTGGGTTACATCGATTTGGTGGTGCAGATCGAGTCGCCCAAAGACGTGGGGCGCGGCATCCAGCGCGTCGGCCGGGCTGGCCATGTTTTGACGCTGCCCAGCAAAGGGCGACTGGTACCCAAGACTCGTATGGACCTGTTGGAAAGCGCGGTCATGGTGCAGCAAATGCAGTTGGGAAGCGTAGACGCCATTCGAGCGCCTCGCAACTGCCTGGACATCCTAGCACAGCAGTTGGTGGCCATGACCACAGAGCAGGATTGGAGTCCGGAGGCAATGTTCGCACTGGTTCGTCAGTCGTATACCATGGCCGAACTGCGGTGGGAAGACTTCTTGAGTACGCTGGCCATGGCGGCTGGTGTTTACGAAACCGATCAATATGTGCAACTGCGGCCTCGACTGCATTGGGATCGGACGCGGGACATTGTCTCATCAGATCCCTATGGTGTGCGGCTGGTTTATACCAATGGCGGCACCATTCCTCAACGCGGTTATTTCGGGGTCTATCTGACCGACTCGAAGGTTCGCCTGGGAGAACTGGATGAAGAGTTTGTCTATGAACGGCGCCTGGGAGAACGCTTTGTACTGGGCACATCGGTCTGGCGTATCGAGGAGATCCGTCAAGATCGGGTCGTGGTATCGCGGGCGAAGTCCCAGGACCCCAATGTTCCGTTCTGGAAGGGGCAGACCATCGGCCGCTCCTACAGCTTCGGAACCCACTTTGGTGCCTTTCTCAGACAGGCTGAGGACCATCTGGATACACCTGGGTTCGGCGATTGGCTGCGTTCGGCGTTGGAACTGCAGGATGATGCCGTCGTCAAGAACCTGCAGAACTTTCTAGAGCAGCAAAAACTTGCTGCCGGGTATCTGCCTACGGATCAACGGCTGGTTTTGGAAGAGTTTTTGGATGTGGGCGGGCAGTGGCACATGCTGCTGCATTCGCCCTATGGAACCAAAGTCCACACGCTATTGGCCCTACTGCTGCAGAAGTACCTACGTGAGCAGGAGCAGCTGGAAATCGAAGTCCTCCCGACTGACAATGGCATTCTGTTCCACGCACCCGGCAGCCAGCAGACGCCGAAGCTGCCGTGGTCTATGCTGCCAGTTTATGGCTTGGAAGAGCAGGCAGCCGAACTGCTTTCGGGGACAAGTTTGTTCGGCATTACCTTTCGTCACTGTGCCCAGCGGTCGTTGGTGCTATCGTTGACTGGCTACGGCAAGAAACGCACTCCCCTGTGGCTTTCTCGACTGAAAGCTTCGGATCTGCTGCAGGTGGTTTCGGCTTTCGCAGACTTCCCCTTGGTTAAGGAAGCCTATCGCGAGATCCTCAACGACTATTTCCAAATGGATCAAGTCCAGGACATGATCCGACGCATTCAAAGCGGCGAACTGACCATACACCGGGTGCAGAGGGAGACACCGTCACCTTTCGCCCAAGAGCACCTCTTTGCCTTCGAGGGCATGCAGATGTATACCGATGATGCTCCCCGGGGCAGGAGCACCAGTGCGCTGTTGGGTGTGGAGCGAGGAACACTGCGGGATATGGTGGGTCAAACAGAGTTTCGCCACCAGTTTCGCTCCGACGTAATCGCTCGCGTGGAGGCGCAGATCCAAGGACTTGATGGCCTGCGGCGTCATCCTTCGGTGGAGCGGGCCCAGTATTGGTTGGAACGAGTGGGTGATCTACGGCCCGAAGAAGTGGAAGCCCAGTACCAACCATTGATGGGGCAGTTGGAAGCCTTGGGCGTTGCTGAACGAATGGATGTGGCAGGGCGACCGCTTTGGATCGCTGCGCTGCATCGAAAACGCTATCAGGAACGGGAAGTCGGTTGGCTGGTGACCAATTTCAGCCGTACCCGCGGCCCATTCACCACGGCAGTACTGGCAAAACGTTATGGATTGGACCCGGCCACCGTCGAGAATCTCCTGCGGGATCTGGCTGCTGCTGGCCATATGGAGTACGGGCCCTTTGACCCCGAATCTGACCAGGAATGCTGGCTGGCGTCCTCCCTGCTTAAGGACATCCACCAGCAGAGCCTCCGTCAGCAGCGGCGCGACGTGGAGGCAGTGACACCTGCGGAGTATGCAAAGTTTCTGCGGCGCTGGCAGCACGGGACCCAGCCTTTGGCTGGTGCTGAGGGCCTGGAGATTGTTCTTGAACAGCTGGCCCACGTGTGGCTGCCGGCCCAGGATTGGGAGTGCAGTGTCCTGCCGCAGCGGGTGCAATCCTACAGCGGCCAGCTGCTGGATCAGCTCGTAGCCAGCGGCTTAATGGCATGGCGCGCCAAACAGAGCGGCTCTCAGTTTCTTGTGCGGTTTGAGCCTGTCTGGAACGATCCTGCGGCCAAACAGCTTCCGGACTGGGTGGCTGTCAACGAGACTGTGGAAGACTTCGCAGACGGCAAAGTATCTCGACCAGCACAGGATGTGTTGACCGTTCTTGAGCAACAGGGAGCCCTGAATCTGGTGCAGATCAGCAAAGCTTTGGACCAGAGCTTAACCAATACCTGGCCTGCGCTGGAAGAATTGTTGAGCCACGGCAGAATAACCAACGATTCCTACGGACCCATGCGTCTACTTTTCGGTGTATCTGGCAGTAGACGTCGCGATCCGAGGTTTTTCGTACAGCCGAAGGTCTTAGCTCAGCTAGGCCGATTTAGCGTATTGTCCGGCAAAGTAGTGCATACTAACGCGACTTGGGCTCGCCGACTGCTGCATCGCTGGGGTGTGGTGTCCCGGGAGATGGCTTTAGCGGAAGATGTGCTGTGGGGTCAGTTGTTCCCGGTACTGGATTATCTGGAAAACATCGGTGAAATTCGGCGCGGGTATTTGGTGGAAGGACTGAGCGGCGTTCAGTTTGCTTTGGATGGGGTACTGCAGTCTCTCGGTCAGAGTGAGGATAACGAAGAAGACCATATTTGGATTTTGGCCAAAGACGATCCAGCCAACCCAGGCCGTATCTTTCCCGGCAGTCCCCATTTGGGCAGCGTCATGGCCTATTGGCAGGGACAGCCGGTGATCGGGGCCGCTCGCCGCAAGCTTTGGACGAATCAAGCTGTGGACGAGGCAAGAATCGCCCAAGCGCTGCCCCGGTTGGTGCGTGGCCTTTATCCGTATTATGCCGACTCGAAGATCCAGTTCACCCACGTCAATGATGTCCCCATTCACGAAAGCTCCCTGGCAGACCCATTGCGAAGCTTGGGCTTTGAACGAGGATACAATGAGTTGACTTTGTGGCCATCCAAAAGGCGCGTTTAAACGCCGTGGTTCAACGGTGAGAATGGACGGTTGGCCTTAGAGAAACGCCTTTTGCAGGCGTTTCTGCGTTAGACGTTCGCTGCAGACGGGATTGAAGACGAAGAGCTTTGGTTGACAATGCTGGCGGACCGCAACCAAACTGCTCATGTGTATGACGAAGACATCGCTGGTGGCATCTGTCAGCGAGTGCCGAACACCTACGCAGTCGAGATACAGGAGCTTCTGGGAAGACTTAACCGGCGGATCGAGGGCTTAGATTTGGCTTGAAAGAGTTCGGAGCACGTTCAAGGCCTCGCAGTGGCGCCGAAGCGCCCTCGAGGCCTTGATCATTTTTGCGTCACTATTGCAGCTCGGCTAGCAAGGTCAATGCTGATTTCTGAATGTCCGGATATTCAGCGATGGTATCGGTGGCCAACAGATATTCCAAGGTCTGGATGGCCTGGCGGGAATTATTATTGTACACATGAATCTCGGCTAGATTGTAGCGAAACTCGGGGTCGTGGGGATCAAGTTCTACGGCTTTCTCCGCGTTCTCCAAGGATCGCCGCCGGCTGCCGATGCTGATGGGCCAGCCCGGTGCTTCTTTGTACAGCAGACTTAAAACATAGTAGGCGGCAGCGTACTCGGGGTCGATCTCAAGGACCCGGTCCAAAGCTTCTTTCATGGGATTCACCATAGCCAGGCTGTTCAGAACACCCTGTGTCTGTCCGACCCGGCCCAGCAGCGTAGCGTGCCAGTAATGGGCGTCGGGCGAATCCGGAAGAAGCCCGATGGCCTGTTCGGCGTAAGCCAGACCCGATTGATAGATCTCGAGGACGTTGTCTTCGACGCGATCGCCAAGGTAAAGATGGGCTCTGGCCAAGCGCCACAGAGCCTGCCCGTCACCGGGGTAGGTTTCTAAGTACTCCTGCAGAAGATGCATTCCTTCTTCGATATTGCCGACAATCTCGGTTTTCACCAAGGCATCGGCTGTATCCAAAGGCGAAGCAGCCGCCGAGTGTAGGAAGCTCAGGAATAACAGGACTGCAAGCAAAAGCTTCGCTGGTGTATGCCGCATCAATGAACATCACTCCCGTATAAGGTATAAAAACGTCTTTCGGTTTGGCTTGAGCTGGTTCCTGCCTTC
>SLOZ01000335.1 GCA_007132255.1 Limnochordia bacterium
CCTATCACTGGAAGGATGCCGTGGGAGGCCAACGAAGCCCCATGTTCGACAAAGCGTGGCGTGTCGAAGATCCCAATACCTTCGGTACCGATGAGTTTGTCAAGCTCTGCGAGAAGTTGGAGTGCGAACCATACATCTGCACCAATGCCGGTACCGGCACCGCCGAAGAGATGAGCGATTGGGTAGAATACTGCAATCTGCGAGACGAAGGTCGTTACGCCCAATGGCGCTCCCAGAATGGATTTCCCGAGCCGCACGGTGTGCAGTATTGGAGTATTGGCAACGAGAATTACGGCTCCTGGGAGATCGGGGCCAAATCCGCAGAAGAGTGGGGGAGGTTGGTCAAAGAATCGGCTAAGATGATGAAGCATGTGGATCCGACCATTCAGTTATCTGCAGCGGCGCTCCCCGATGTCCACTGGAACATCAATCTCCTGCAGCAGGCAGGAGAGGTTCTAGATTGGATCTCCATCCATGGCTATTGGGACCGTCTTGCACAAGAAAACGATTTGGCCACCTATGATCAATGCATGGTTTATACCGAGAATGTGACACGTTCGGTGGAGGAAGTTCACGGATTGTTGACGGCCATGAAGTTGGATCATTCCATAAAGATCGCCTTTGACGAATGGAATCTGCGGGGCTGGCATCACCCGAATGTTCATACCAACCAGCAGGCGACAACGGCAGCTGAGTATCTGACACCGCGGGATAAGAACGACGAGAATTGGCAGTACACCATGGCCGATGCTGTTTTCACAGCCTGTTTTCTCAATGGTATGCACCGCCATTGTGACATCGTCGGTATGGCCAACTTTGCTCCCGTCGTCAATACCCGTGGCTTAATCTTCACCCATCCTGGAGGATTGGTTCTGCGCAGCACGTATCACGTGTTTGAACTCTATGTCCAACAGCTGGGCGACGAGGTTTTAGATCACTGGTTAGAGGATCCGTCGATAACGATCATGGAGGGTAAAGAGGGGCGAGCCGCAGAAGTGCAGCTGATTGATGCCGTGGCCACCCGCCGTTCCCAGGACGGAAGCCTGGCAGTGGCTTTGGTCAATAAGCACCCAACGGACGCCCAAACCATAGTGTTGGACGTAGATCACCCCACCGATTCGCTGGTGCTTTTCACTGTCAACGGAGCCTCCAAAGACGCATACAATGATGTGGATCACCAAGAGGTAGTCACGCAAGCACGGGAGTTGGGTGCCTACCGCAGCGGGATGGCCTTGACCTTGGAACCGCATTCGGTTAACGTGCTCTGCTGGCAATAGCTCCGCTGAGAGGATATCCGTCCCCGGCAGGTGATCCGGACCGGATCCATCCGAATAAATGCAAAGAGCAACCCAAGCCGAATCGTCTGCTGGCTTGGGCTGCTTGGGATTAGGCGTCCGGCAGGTCAAATACAGATCCAGAAGTACTCCAAATACTCCGGAGAGTTGATCACCCGCGTATCGGATGGAATGTGGTTGTGATTGCCTCGGAAAAAGCTAAACGGTCGAGCACCTGCCTCATAGACAAAGCCACAGCGTCCTTCGCTGACATCGTCGTTGATGCGATTGACCCAATAGCTGCGTACAATGTTTGCTGTGCCAATGGAGTCATACCATTGCAGATCATAGGTGATTTGCCCAGCGGCTCCCAGGGTCAGGATAACGTCGATGGCGGTCACCGTCCCTTCGACGAAGACGTCATTTCGGAGATTGTGAGCGATCACTTCCACGTTGTCAAACCGCCGGGTGAATGTCCGGCCCCGAAGTTCGACGGCGGGAATCACAACCTTGCCGTTGTGCTGTTTCCGTCGAATGACTTCGTCCCGGTACGTTTCATACACGGTGTCCAGAAACTCTGGCGACGCCGTACGAAACTGGATGACCATGGCGTCTTTGTACGGATAATGGTCCATACGGAACACACTGCGTTCCGGCCAACCTCCGTCGTAATACGCACCATACCACCAATTGGTGTACCCGTTTAACTCGTCAATGACAAAGGTGTTTAGGGATTCATCAAAGTGATACTGCAGGGTGAAATGACCTTTTTGGTGTAGGTGTACCAAGACATCGAAGAGGGAAAAATGCCCCTCTTGGAGGATGTCTGGACGCTGGGTTTTAACCTGGGTCGGGTCAAAGTGAATCGTTCCTACACCTTCCACAGAAGCAGCGGCACTTCCGGCCCAGGACTCTTCCCGGACCTCACCGAAAACTCGGTTCTGTTCACCAGGTTCTGAAGCGAACACGGCATCATTCAGCGCTAGTGGTGGACTAGCCAGCAGGATGCCGACCAAGGCTACGAACACCGTTCGAGCCAGGAACCATTTCATACTATCGCCTCCTTATGGGTATCTGTATAGAATCGCCATGGTTATCTGGATACGCTGCTCGAGGAACTCACTCCAACACCGCCCGCACAGGGCCCCAAGCAGGACCACGAGGAATCCAAGTCAAGAGTGGTGTTGGAGCACACAACGAGACCCGTGGAGTTCCGTTAGCTGGGATTTCCATGGCCATGTCATCCCAGAGCTGCTCTTCGACTAGAGTCTTGCAGTGGACGCCTAGCATGCTTTAAGTATAGCAGGACCGTAGGGCGTTTTCTGTGATCTGGCTTACAAATCCACAATTTTAGGCGCATTAAACCCCCGAACCGGTTGGGAACGAGGGTTTGACGTGCCGAGGATCGTCAGCATGCAGATTGCGCAGGTGAATAGACTCTTAACGCTTATGAGCTTGGGGATCTAAGGCTTCGCGCAGCGCTTCACCAAAGAGGTTAAAGCCCAGTACGGTCAGACTAATAGCCACTCCCGGCCAAATGGCCACCCAAGGCGCCTCGCGGACATACTGCCGCCCAGCACTGAGCATGGCACCCCAGTCGGCAATGGGCGGCTGGGCACCTAAACCAAGAAAACTCAATCCGGCAGCGGATAGGATCGAGGTAGCGATCCGCATCGTAGACAAGACAACCAGTGGCCCAGCAATATTCGGCAGTATGTGGCGGAAGACAATGCGGAACTCACCGCAGCCCACGGCCCGGGATGCTTCAACATACTCCTTTTCCTTGACGCTCAAAACGGAGCCGCGCGTAACACGGGCATAGATCGGTATAGCCCAAATACCGACGGCGATCATGACGTTATAAAGGCCGGGGCCAAGTGCAGCTACGACAGCCATGGCAAGCAGAATGCCTGGGAACGCCAACAATATATCCATAAACCGCATAATGACGTTATCCGCCCGTGAATTGTAACCGGCCGCTAAACCCAAAATCGTACCAAAGAAGGCCGCGATGGACACACTGATCAACCCCACTTGCAGCGAAACGCGGGTTCCAAAGATGATGCGGCTTAGAATGTCTCGGCCTAGTTCATCTGTACCCAGCAAAAAATCTTCGGACGGCGGCTGCAGCCGCCGCAGGATCTGTTGGCGCGTATACTCGTGGGGGGCGAGGAAGGGAGCAAAAACAGCGGTGAAGAGAAAAACGAGAACGATAGCCAGTCCAATTACGGCACTGGGGTTGCGCATTAGTTTACGTAGGACAGATTTCATGCCTTCCCCCCTCACTCGTACTTAATCCGCGGATCGAGATATACATACAGCATATCAACAACAAGATTCATCAAGACAAACACCAATGCTGTAAACAAGACCACCCCTTGCACCATAGGAAAATCCCGAGCGGCAATGGCCTGCACGCCAACCCGGCTGATTCCCGGCCAGGCAAAGACGGTTTCGATAATGGCGGTGTTAGCCAGCATATCACCGA
>SLOZ01000393.1 GCA_007132255.1 Limnochordia bacterium
AGCTCGGCGGCTTTGTCATTCATCCACCGGACATAGAGGCTTTCAGTTCCCGCTAGTGCCTCGGCAATGGCCACTGTCGCGTCATTACCCGAAACCACGGAGATGCCGTAAAGAAGTTCCTCGATGGTGATCTGCTCACCGATTTCCAAAAACATCTGTGAACCGCCCATGCGCCATGCCCGTTCGCTGACCAACGAGACATCATCCAATGAGGCCCGTCCCTGCTCAAGTTGGTCTAACGCTATGTACATGGTCATCACCTTCACTAAACTTGCAGGAACGCGCAACTCGGAGGCGTTCTGGGCAAAGAGAATCTGCCCGGACTCTGCGTCCAATAACAGACCGGCCTCAGCACTTACGGAAAAAGCCGGCGAGGGCTGTGCTTGGATAGTAACGGTGGCACCTAGACACAGGATTACAACAAACATTACGATGCTGCCATGCAGTTTCATTGATTTGTGACTCCCTTCAGCCAATGGATGCGGCCACCTTCAATGGCCACCACATCAAAACGGTATTCCTTCGCCATAGATTTCGTCTCGCTTAAGAAATGTCTGGCGGTTTGCCGCATGCGGTGCAGTTTTCGCGCGGTTACGGCCTCGACTGCCGAACCAAATTGCGTCTGTGAATGATATTTCACTTCCACAAAAACCAAGGCGTCGGTGTCACGCATGATAAGATCAACTTCGCCACCGCGACATCGCCAATTGCGGGCTACGAGTCGCAATCCCTGCTGCGTGAGATACTGGCATGCCGTTTCCTCCCAGAATTGTCCGGATTTCATGACTCCTCAACGATCCTTTCAACGAAGTAGTGGTCTGATTCAGCCAAATCGATGTTGTAGGGATTGCTCACAGGTCTCCCCACCTTGTCGAAAAGAACCTGGACCACTGGTTGCTCTCGGTGGTCATGATGGATGTCTACAACCATGGCCAGTTCGCCTTGGTTTAACTGAACCAAACAACCCACGGGATATGGTGCGACACACTGTGTGAACACATCAACCAGGCTCGCATCGAACTGTACACCTTTCAGATTTTCGATGACACCTAAGGCCTGCTTGGGTGTCATCGCAGGTTTATAGATGCGCTCACTGGTCATAGCATCATAGGCATCCGCAATTCCGCAAATCCGAGCATTCACCATGATGGCGTCGGCCTTGAGGCCTCGAGGATACCCCTGCCCATTGGGGCGTTCATGATGTTGGTATGCCACATGGGCGCTGTTTAGTGATAATTCGGGATGCTGCCGCAAAACCTGCCAGCCGTAGTTTGAGTGATTCTGCATTTCCTGCATTTCGCTGTCATCCAGTGGACCGGGTTTTTTAAGAATATGTTCTGGAATGGCAATTTTTCCTAAATCGTGGAGTATAGCACCAATAGCTAACTGCCGTAAGTCCAATTCATGCAGACCAAATTTCGTACCCATCATGACCGACAGGACACATACATTAATGCAGTGCCCGAACGTGTAAGAGTCATACGACCGAACATCGTTCAAACCCACGAGGACGTTCGGGTTAGCCGCTATCTCGTCGAGGATCGCGTTGACGCTAGTGTGAATCGGCTTCATAGAGAATGTTTGACCTAGGCGTACATCTTGAAAGACCGAGCGGATGTTTTGCACAGCGGCTTGGCGCGTAACTTGGGAAATCGGTTCAGGCAGCTCTGGTGTTTCAATGCCGTCACGATGCACATAAACACCGGGAAGGCCCAGGGCTTGCAGTCGCCGCACGTAACCATTCTGCAGGCGCACTCCGCGGTTAAGTAAAACCCTTCCGTTATCGGTGTAGATAGGTCGTGCCAATACCATCGTGTCAGTGACTTTTTGCAGTGGTACAAATCTCATAATTGAAGAGGTCCTCTCTGGATCACACCGGCAAAACTGCGTCGATGGATGGGACAGGGGCCCCACTGCCGAAGAGCTGCCTTGTGATCTTTGGTAGGGTATCGCTTGGGTCGATCAAAGCCATATGCGGGATATTTTTCGTGCCACATTAACATACTGCGGTCACGCGTAACTTTAGCGATGACTGACGCTGCTGCAATCAATGCACAGCGAGCATCGCCCTTGACCAGCGCCAGCTGCGAGTAGGGAAGCTGCGGAATTTCTTGGTTCCCGTCAATCAAGCATATGTCTGGTACTAGGGGAAGTTCTTCCACAGCACGACGCATGGCTAACAGCGATGCTTGGAGGACATTGATCCGGTCGATCTCTGCGGCCGAGGCACTGCCGATACCAACGAAACCCGCAGCCATTATTTCTGCAAAACAGCGTTCCCTTGCCTTGGCAGTCATGGTCTTCGAGTCTCTGAGTCCAGCGATTTCGACATCTAGGGGCAAGTATACTGCAGCAGCAACTACAGGTCCAGCCAGCGGACCACGGCCTGCTTCGTCCACACCGACCGCGTATGTGCAGCCAAGCTCTGCTAGCTTGAATAGATGTTTCTTCCTCATTCGGTGGCCACCCGCCCCTTCCATACCAAGGCCCATTACGTTGCCGGTGACTCCAAGGAGATTCTGCCCAGTTTTCCGGTACGGAAATCCTGAAGCAGAGCTTTGGCTGCTAACTCGGTATCCACAAGGCCACCGCTGCGCAGACAGCCGCGCCGTTTGCCGATTTCGTCCAACCAGTTGCCGCCATGGCTTGTCGTCTCATAACGCTGCGGTAATACGTCAGGATACCACCTTTCCAGGTGATTCAACAACCACAGCGCTGTTTCCTCCCAATCAAAAATGTCATCGCGAATCGCCGCTAACACCGCTAATCTTTGCGCGGCATCTTGGTCAGCGAATTTCGGCCACAGAACTCCGGGGGTGTCTAGAAGTTGCACGTTCTTAGCCTTAATCCACTGGCGGCCGCGCGTAACGCCTGGTTTGGCACCCGTCTTTGCACTGCTGCGACCGGCAAACCGGTTGATCAGAGTGGATTTCCCCACGTTAGGAATCCCAACCACCAGAGCTCTCGGTAAACGCCGTTTTTGTGGCGCTAGTGTTTGGATAGCCTGCAGCAGGGTACTTACACCACGATTGTGTTGGAGATCTAACACAACGACTGACACGTCTTGGGCACGCCAAAAAGCCAGCCATCGTTGGGTTACTTCAGGATCAGCCAGATCGTCCTTGGTCAGTGCAATCAGCACCGGTTTGCGGTTAATCGCCTGCAGATCGGGGTTCCGTGTACTGGCTGGTGCCCGTGCATCAGCTAGTTCAACAACCATATCTACCTGTTGGAGATGCTGGAGTATTTCGCGTTTTGCTTTGGCCATGTGGCCCGGATACCATTGAATATCCACGCAGCAGTCCTCATTTCATCAACGTAGTGTTGTCGGTGCTCGATGCAGTTCAAAGGCGTTCAAGGGCCAATACGTCAGCAAAGCCCGTCCCACGATGTAATCCGTTGGTATGAAGCCTACATCGGGGTACCGGCTGTCATCACTATTCCGACGATTGTCTCCCAAAACAAAGTAATGGTCATCGGGCACCCGCACTGGCCCAAACGACGGAGCATTGTAGGGACCCAGAGTTGGCCCCGAAACGTAACCTTCGCCCAAAGCGATTCCATTCTGATACACCATGCCGTTGCGAATGGCAACCTCATCCCCGGGAAGTCCAATGATGCGTTTGATAAACTTACGCCTAGGGTCGGTGGGGTAGCGGAATATCACAACATCACCCAAGGTCGGGGCCAAAAATCGATACGTAATCTTATCTACCAAGAGCCGTTGGCCATGGTAGAGTGTGGGTTCCA
>SLOZ01000346.1 GCA_007132255.1 Limnochordia bacterium
TAACCTCATGTACGATGGCTGGGATCCCGCCGTTTGGGATTTCGGTACAGACAATGAGTATCCCCAACTACAGTGGCAGTAAAGAAGAAACGCTTGCTCACGAAAACGCACATGATCAAACCCCCATCCCAGTGTGTTATCGGGATGGGGGTTTTCGATCAGCTGTTTCTGTTCGCATCACCGGTTGCTGACCGTTTCTCACACCAGACACCATCAATCCCCAGAGCCCGGTGGCATGGAGATGTATTAGCGCTGCTGGCGCAGCCAAACGGCAAGCTCACCCCGGCCGCGGTTGTTCCAAAGGAAATACGGCACGGCCGTCGCCGTTTCGGTCACGGTCTGCGGTGCCTGGGAGCTGTAGGGAAAACCGACGGCAGGCCATTGTTCTCGGAGAACATTGAACTGAATGATCGGCACCGGCAAGGGGAGCCGCTGATTATCCGTTTGCACGGAACACGCTACACCAGCGGGAACCACCAGAGCATCGAGATTGGAACCGTTGTCTACTTCTTCCAGGCAGTACACAACGGGACCTCGCTGCAGAGCCACTCGTCCACTGGCAGCACGAATTTGAGGATCAGCGAAAAGCCAGTGGGGTTCCATGTCCAAAGCGCAATTGCTGGGGAAAAACGCGCTGCGGTCTGGTATCAAAGGACAGTAGAATCTTAGCTCAGTATCCTTGCGGAGTTTGCGACGAGCCAGGTCGCAAATGGAAGTTAAGCCATAGAGCGTTGCCGTAACCAAACCCGAATTCGTGGGTGTATATATTAAGGTACATCCCAACAAGGAGGTTTGGTCAATGGCAAATCTGTATGTGTGGTTTCCATCATCCGAAGAGCGGCGGGCGTTTGTCCTTGAGATGCTGGAAATCGTCGAGATCGTTCCACGGAACCAAAGTAAGATTGCGCAGAAGGAAGCACAAAGACAGCGGGAAGACTTGGCGATACATTTGGCTTCTTTGGACGAGGGCAAAACCAAAAGCTTCTATTATGGACTTCAACGACAATATTACATGGGCCGCATCCCGGAACACGAGCAAAAGCGCTTCCCCATGCCGTGGCAGGCTCCCGCAGTTTACACCAAAGGCTTTCGGCAGATCTACACGCAGAAGACGTATGAGCACCGTCCCGGTCACTGGCTGGTGTTGGACTTCCGCCAAAGCCAGGCAGGTAGAACCATGCGGCAGTGGGTGGAAAGCCGCATCCCACAACACCGAATCGGAACCAATGTACCCATCCCGGGACGAACCAAGTCCCGCTGGCGATTGGAGCATCTTCAGTGGCTGTTGGATAGGCCGGAGCGAGCTGCTGGTTCTCTGGACGATCTGAAGGCGGAGCTTGCCACCATTCAGACGGAGTATCCCGAGCTCTTCCAAGGCGATACCGTGTATCTCTGGGAACGTCTGGCCTTCTTGTATTTCAGCCAAGACGATCTTGGCCAAGCCACATTTTGCCTGCGACGACAGGCACAGCTGCAGCCGAGTTCCAGTGAAGCCTTTTTGAATCTCGGGTCGTTCTACTTGACTGCAGGCGAGTTCCACAAAGCAGCCGAGGTGTTCAAGGAAGGCTTGCGGATTGAACCGGATGATGAGTACTTGTCATTCAACCTTGCCGTCGCTTACGGCAGTTTGGGTAGTCCGAAAAAGGCCCGCCAGGCAGCGAACGATGCCATCCTGAAGAACCCACAGCGCGGGCTAAACCATAAGCAAAAGGCTGATATCCATCGGGATCAGGGGGAATGGGGGCAAGCCTTGGCCCACTATGAATATGCAGTGGAGTTGATCGACGACAGCGATTGGTACGGCGTCAAAGCAGAGTGTTACGACGACATAGCCTGCATTCTACAGCATCTTGGTCGCCGGGCCGAAGCCCTGCAGGCGCGCCAACAGGCAGCATCTTGTCGGTCAAGAGAGTCGTGAGGTTGCTCAGGTGTCCACTCCAAGAGTGGCTATGGGATACGGTGGCCACGTCCACCCAAGCGCCGTCTTCAAGTAGGGTCTTGAGGTGAGTGCTGAGACCAAAGCTCCTTCGTTAGCGACCAGTTGGCGTTATCCACGGTTGATGGGAGGAAGAAGGAGTCTTGGAAATAACGGCGAAGACGTGCCGCAGAGAGACTATGGTAGCGTTGGTGATGAAGGTTCGCCGCATGAGAATGGGAGGTCTGGCATGACACATCCACCGGAAGAGCTCAAAGAACAGATTAGCCGCCATGAAATGGAAGAGTTGGGTTTTGCTTTGATCGGGGTCGTTAAATCCGAGACATTCCGCCTTCATCCCCCAGTGGTAGGGTCGTTTGGCCGCGAAGCGGTGTTCCCCCATCCTGATGAGGTATTCCCACAGTGCCGGTCAGTGATTGTTGTCGCCATGAAGACACGGGATGATATCTATGATACCATTCTTTACCGCGAGCGCCTGTTCGCCGGAGTGTACGACGAGATCATCCACCATCGCTTGTACAAACTGTGCCACTTTGTGGAGGATCTGGGGTTTGGAGCACGCTTAGGCGAGAAGATCAGCTACAAGAGGGCGGCGGTACTGGCAGGGATCGGTCATGTCGGTAAGAATACCTTGATCACCAGGACCGATGTGGGATCGAACATCCGGCTCGGCGTCGTGCTAACCGATGCGGACCTGCCAGCTGACGAATCCAATGATCCCTTCGCGAAAACCGTTTGCGGCAGCTGCCAGCGTTGTATAGAAGCTTGCCCAGCGGGAGCTGTGACGCCATATTCTGTGGATTTCTCCGTCTGCGCCATTCCCAAGTTATTTGATGCTTCCGATGAACAGGCCAGAGAATGGGCACGTGGTCTGCACAAACACGTATCGACGGAGGCCGTCATCGAGTGTAATCTGTGCCAAAAAGCGTGCCCATACAACCAATGACCGTGGAGGTGAGGCTTTCCGGAACGGTCTAAAGAGCATCTGCTCAGGTCAGTCTGATGCGTAGCGTTTGGCCACTACCATCTGGCTGTACCGCGAAAACCCACGGCAGTCCATCGTGTCGACGGCGCCACACATTTGGTTCGGGGAGGCTGTGCCATGTCATCTCTGGGGCGCGTTCAATGGCTCTACCACTACTTCGAGAGAGCAACTGGACCATTTCGCAATCTCTCCGATCTTTCTATAACAGAAGCCCAGCAGATATTGGACAATCTTAAGCGAACCAGTTCGGTGTTTGCTGCGCAGCGTTATGATGGCTATCTCCAGCGAAGACACGAACTAGAACGACTGAGTCGGAGAATGTTCATGGCGAAAGGCGGCCATCCTAAGCGTTTGGCACCCCATTATATGGTGGTAGGCCAGTGCCCTTGGCTTCAGAACTGGTACGCCGATGGGGTTTACGTGCGAGCCCATGTGTCAGAGTTTCCTGCCAATCAACTTTCCTTTTCCTATGGTGATCTATTCCCGACCTTTAGTTCTCGGGTGACCGATGGCAGGGAATACCGTCAACAGATCTATACATTAGAGGAGATCGAGGAGCTCATAGATCGGTACGGTTTTCCTCAAGACTGGAATCCACAGGGAATCCACGGTCCAGAACGCTACATTGAAGTGCAGGTTTGGTCAGATGAAGCTGTTCAAGCACTGCGGCAGCGGTATCATGAGGGGCTCGTCTTGTGACCGTGTTGTTTCGTCCTGGTTCCTATGGATGCCAGCGGCCACGATGAGTATCACCACGGTCGCCGAGGGAGCCATTCTGGAACCTGCTTAAGCGAGTGGGGCCGGTGCAGCCAACGACCGGAACAA
>SLOZ01000187.1 GCA_007132255.1 Limnochordia bacterium
TCCTTCTATCGCCAGGGTGATTTTACCGACCTCTGTGCCGGGCCACATCTGTTGTCTACCGGTGGAGTCAAGGCTGTGAAGCTTCTTTCTGCAGCCGGTGCTTACTGGCGCGGCGACGAAAAACGCCCCATGCTGCAGCGTATTTATGGAACAGCTTTCCCCAAGAAAGCCCAGCTGGATGAGCATCTGCAGCAGTTAGAAGAGGCGCGCCAGCGAGACCACAATAAATTGGGACGGGAGCTGGATCTGTTCATCACATCGGATCTTGTAGGACAGGGTCTGCCGCTGTTCACGCCCAAGGGAACCAAAGTTCTGCAGATCCTCGAGCGGTTCATTGAAGATGAAGAGGAGCGTCGGGGTTATCAAGCGACCCGAACCCCGCTGATGGCCAAAAAAGACCTCTACGAGGTATCTGGACACTGGCACCACTATAAAGACGGCATGTTCATTATGGGTGACGAGGCTGGCGATGATGATGTCTTAGCTCTGCGCCCCATGACCTGCCCGTTCCAGTTCCAGATCTACAAGAGTAAACTTCGCAGTTATCGGGATCTGCCTCTGCGGTACTCCGAGACATCGACGTTGTTTCGCAATGAATCCTCCGGTGAAATGCATGGCTTGATTCGTGTTCGGCAGTTCACCATATCGGAAGCCCATCTCATCTGTACGCCGGATCATCTCGAAGCTGAGTTTATGGGTGTTATGGATCTGATCAACTATGTCATGGATACACTGGGGCTGCGCGAAGACATTTGGTTCCGCTTCAGCAAATGGGACCCCAACAAGAAGGACAAGTATATCGACAACCCTGAGGCTTGGGAATTTACTCAAACGCAGATGAAGCGCATTCTCGACAAGATGGAATTGGAGTATGTGGAAGCCGAAGATGAGGCAGCCTTTTACGGGCCCAAATTGGACATCCAAATCCGCAATGTGCATGGCAAAGAGGATACGATCATCACGGTTCAAATTGATTTTGCGCTGCCGGAACGCTTTGACATGACCTATGTGGATAACGATGGTGGCCGCAAGCGTCCGATCATCATTCATCGCACCAGCATTGGTTGTTACGAGCGGACGTTGGCCCTATTGATCGAGAAATACGCCGGAGCATTCCCAACTTGGCTGGCACCGGTCCAAGCCCGGATCTTAGCCATATCCGATGCTCACTCCGATTATGTCAAAGAGCTGCAGGCCAAAATGCAGCGGCAGGGACTGCGAGTGGAAGCAGATCTGCGCAACGAGAAGATTGGCTATAAGATTCGTGAAGCACAGATGCAGAAGATCCCCTATATGCTCATCGTTGGTGACAAAGAGGTGGAACAGCAAGCTGTAGCAGTGCGTTCCCGCAAACACGGTGATCTGGGACCGCAGCCGGTGGCAGCGTTCCTGCCGACTATCCTGGAAGAAGTGTCGAGCCGGTCTAGGTAAAATTTTTGTGTGAAACTACCATGGACCAGTGATATGGCTGTACGTCCGGTGAACGCGGAGATAGGTTAACAGATGCGGCGGGGCAGTCATCGGGTTCCATGCATCTGGGCATTGGGTTGAGGAGCGATAGTTTGTGGCTAGACGCGCACCGATCACTGAAGAGTTGACATTGCATTGGAATGGCCGCACGGTCGCTGCCCGTTGGGAGCGATCGCAGCGCCGCAGTATGGAGCTTCAGATTGAACCACCCGGCGTGGTTCGCTGCCGAACGCCGTGGGGTGTTTCACAGAACCAAGCGCTGCGGGCCATGGAAAACAGGCGGGATTGGATCTTGGCTGGTCTGGAGCATTTTGACCAAATGGGTATTCGCCCGCACACGTATACAGACGGTGACATGTTTTGGTATCTCGGTGTACCGCTCCAGCTTGCCGTGGTAAGGGAAGCTGGACAGCGCAGCGGCGTGCAGGTTGTGGGAAGCCAGCTGTCCGTGGTTGCAGACAATGGTTCGCCGGCTCAGGTTCAGACTGTCTTAGAGCAGTGGTATCGCAAGCAGGCTCGGGAGTATCTGCCGCCGTTGGTGGCACAGTGGGGTCGTGAACTGGGCTTGCAGGCGCAGGCTGTCACAATTACCGGAGCCCGCAAACGCTGGGGCAGCTGCAGTGCCCAAGGACGGTTGAGTTTCAGTTGGCTCCTAACCATGGCCCCGCACTCTGTGGTGGAGTATGTGGTCGTCCACGAATTGTGCCATTTGCGAGTCCTGAATCATTCGCAGCGGTTTTGGATGCTCGTGCAGCATGCTCTACCCAGTTGGCAATCGGAACGAGACTGGCTGCGCCGTTACGGATTGCGGTTCTTTTGGCCATAGCGATCCAATTAACACAGATTCATGTCCTTGGACGATCCCGGGGTTCTCAGATCACGAATCGGTAGAACATTGGTTGATACGGAAGGGATGGATGGTCATGGCTAAGTCTTCACTTCTCAACAACCCCATCATACTTCAGGCGTTTTATTGGGAGATGGGTACGGGCGGCTATGCTGATCATTTCCCAGAGGAGAAGGATCTCTGGCGTCTGCTGCCGGAAAAGGCTGCAGAATGGCAGGAGTGGGGCATTACGTCCGTTTGGATTCCACCGGCCCATAAAGGCATGGCCGGCACCTATGATGTGGGTTACAGCAGTTACGACCTGTATGATCTTGGGGAGTTTGACCAAAAAGGGACGGTACGTACCAAGTATGGCACGAAAGACGAACTGCACGCGGCTATTGAATCTCTGCACGAGCGAGACATGGAAGTGTATTATGACGCCGTTCTCAACCATTTGATGGGCGCTGACAAAACCGAGACGCTGGAACTCAGTTCCCGCAGCCCGGATAAACCCGGTGAAGAGGTGGAGGTCTGGAGTCATTTCACGTTTCCCGGCCGCCAAGGAAAATACGGAGATTTTGAATGGCATTGGTGGCATTTTAACGGCACAGACTATGACCACCGATCCGGCGACAATGGAGTGTTCCTGTTCAAGGATAAGGAGTGGGATGCCACCTGTCATCAGGGTGAGAGCTACCTGATGGGCATGGACTACGATTACGAGAATGAAGAAACCCAGGAACAGTTGATCCAATGGGGGATCTGGCTGGTGGAGACCCTTAATGTTGACGGATTTCGCTTGGATGCGCTTAAACACATGGGCTGCCATTTCATCAATACTTGGCTGCAAGCGGTGCAGGAGCGCACCGGTAAGAAGCTGTTCTTTGTTGGCGAGGCGTGGTTGAATGATGCGGAAGTTCTCAAAAACTACTTTGATTCGTTGACCGCAGAAGAACTTCATGTTTTTGATTTTCCGCTGCGCGACGCATTTAACGAACTGTCGACTAACGATATGTTTTCGATGCGACGGCTGCAGTACAGCGGTTTGGTGAACCAAGAAGGCTACGATCAACGAGCAGTCACATTCGTCGAAAATCACGACATGCAGCGTGACGGTGAAATCGATGGCCTCCATCGCTATAAGTACCATGCCTATGCGTATATTCTGCTGCGCGAACGTGGGCTGCCGAAGGTTTACTGGAAAGATATCTATGCCTACGAGATGAAAACAGGCGTGGTTAAGCTCATGGAGGCCCGCAAACGCTTCGCCCACGGCCCCGGCTATGAATGGGAAGAGGCCTGTGACGACGTGGTCTATGCGTACGTCCGCGAAGGTGACGATGACCACCCAGAAACGGGCTGCGTACTGCTGTTGGCGAAACGGTCCGACGAAGAATGGACGAGCCGCCGTGTGCGGACAAAGCGTCGCAA
>SLOZ01000170.1 GCA_007132255.1 Limnochordia bacterium
CGCCCTGCGGGCCAAAGGCGTGACCGATGAACAGATTTATGTGAACCGGCTGGACCTTGTGCAGACCATGAAGACCGACCTGCGTGAGCAGGTCAACGCCATGGCCGAAAGCCTGTTTCGGAAGAAGATCGATAGCGGGGAAATCGCCCTGCGGCTTGTCGCCTCCAATGACCCGGCATTGAACTGGAAAATTGCCGAGACACTGGAAATCGATGTGTCCGATGTGGACCTGCGGCTTTACCGCAAGAACGGCGAGCCACTGGAGAAAAGCCTGTTCGAGAAAGTGTACCAGAAGGAATTCAACGACCTGGAGAAGAATACCGCTTGGTATCTGGATGAAAGTCAGTGTGTCTACTGGTGGCACCGCATTGCCGTCAATCAGCGGTCTTATGGCTTGCAGGGCTGGCAACGGCATCGGGTGTACCCTGACCTGCTGGCGTGCGTCCATGGTGTCGAGGAGGGAAAGTTCCGCTTCTCGGTGCTGGAGACCAAGGGCGACCACCTAAAGGGTAATGACGATACCGAGTACAAGCGCAAGCTGTTCGATCTGCTTACCAGCTACGCCGATGTGACGGCCTCCATTGGCCAACTCGCGCTTGAGGACCAGGACGACCCCATGCGATTCAGGATGGTGATGGAAAAGGACTGGCAGCAAGCGTTGGTGGATGAAGGCATCCGGTAAGCAGTTGGCTATATGCACATAACAACAGCGTCAACGCGGACCGGCTTTTCCGCTGACGTTCCAAATCCGGCCGGTTACGCTGGGCGATGTAACAGATGAGTGCTCACGATGTGGCAGTCCGGTATGGAGTGAGGCCGATAAGTGTGGGCATTGTGGTTCTCCACTTGAGCGAAACTGAGCAAACCTAGGCGTAGAGAGGAGGCTCTCAACAAATGGACGTGGTCGACGCAGTAATGTCCGCGACCCCCTTTAGCCGCAACTTTAGCGAGAACATGAGGCGATAAGGGGAAGACAGTGGACCTAAAAGAAATCTTAGCAAGATTCAGTAGCACCGAAACGGTCCCGGATGAAGATATCTATGAAATTGTGGGGCAAGAGATAGAAAATGGGACGCGCCATAAGGCGCTGACAGAAGCCAACTGGAACGAGAGCGAAGCAAAAGCGGTGTACGTACGGTATCGCGTGGCGCAGATTAAGAAGGCTTTGTCCGGACAGGGCTCTCAAACACAGACTATTGGAGTGCAACCCCCAGAAGCTGTGTCTAACTACCTTGGTTCGGCGGTGAAAGCATACACATTTATGCGGATCCATGGCCTATCAGATAAGCAACTCCACGATGCAATCTCAAGAGGACGGATTCGCGCATACCTGTATAAAGACGTGCTTTGGGTCGAGAACAAACGGCCATCTTGATTTCAATAAATGGTCCGAAGGGGGACGAGTCAAGATTTGGCCCCCGCCCGGAGGGTTGAGCCAATGAGAAAGGACTTCGCAGCCGTGCGTGTAATGCGCTAGGGTTGTCGTTCACGGGTACTTGTCCGCACCCGCCGCGCCCACGAACGGACGGCCTCGGCTGCGGAGAACAAGAGTCAAGAAGAATGGACCTGGAAGATCGATATATAAGCCGCCCAACTTCGGTAACCGCGGGCTATGAGGTAAGGGGTATCATGGGTGAGTGCCGGGGGGGCGTTGACATTACGCCGCTCCGATTAGAAGGGTCTTGGGGGGCGAATTCGTTCTGCCGTCGATGGTGTGTTGCGATCCTCTAGCGAAGACAACGTCCGCAAAACTATTTATGGTCTTGGAGGAAAGAATGTTTACTCGAATGCGACTTGCCACCTTTTTTAGCGTAGTTGTTGCCGGCATGCTGCCTTCATGGGTGCATGCCGATTGGTTGATTCTTCAGACCGACTTCGAAGCTTGCAACTCAATCAGAGCCATGGGCAACGTGAACACGCCAGAGCAACTCGTTGAAATGATGCGGGGCGAGGGGATGAATATCGAAATCCACGAAATACCAGAGGATGAATGGGACGAAGCGTTGCCCGTTAGTGTGGACGACTTCCGTTTGGCGGTATATGGCGGCGGTCCCGTTTTGTTTGTTCGCGGCGCTACGCAGTGTGAAGAATTGCGGGTGGAGATGAAGCGCCGCCGTTCCGAACAATAGGACACGCCCCGTCACCTGCGCCATATACGTACAGCATTAGCGATGGCGGAAGCCGTTCACCCTTTTGTACTTCTACCGCTGTAGGATCTTGGTGTTGTGGCATATGGGCACCGTGATTCGGGCGCGATACGGGGGAGCCGAGGTGTAGCGTTTCCCGCCGTATAGATGTTGGGAGACGTCCAACCACTGTTGTGATTGGAACGAGGTGGGATGGCTCTCTGTCTCTGCGATAGAGAATGACGGAGAGTGCAATTTGGCATGGCGTGTTGGAATTTTCGGCAGAACCTCTACTCGATTCGGGCAAGGGGCCGGAATTGCCTGGAGAGCTTCTGACAGCGGCCGTTGTGGACGGGCGTTGGAAGACTTGGTCGAGAAAATCCGAGGAAAGGTGGTTGATTGCGGCGATGATCGGCGGCGCAAGTCTGCACCACACTCATAGTGTTGGATCGAGCTAACATAACGTGAAGTTGACGGCATCAGAGAAAGTTATCAGGATCGCTGAAATATTCCTCGCATTCCTGACGCGTGAGTCGCAAGTCTCTATCACCAAATAGACAATGCTTGCACGCTTTGAGGAAGATACGGTTGCCTTTCTTGTCGTAAGAAGACAGCCTTCGAGGCGCACTCATGTCGATCCTGTCACTTCGCCGAACATGAGAACTGCCGGCATGTACTGGCTGGTTCTTCGGTACGATGCGTAGGCCGGAAAAGCGATTAGTGGAGGGATCAATATCATACTGCGCCTCAAGCTGCGCATCCGGATTGCCGGGTATTTTTATGTTTCTCGCCCGGTAAAACAGTATCTCTGCCTCGGATCTCACTCGCCCATAGAGAAAGTCTTCGTCGATGGCCCAAAAGAACCAATCGGGATCACAGAAAATGACTTCGGGCAAGGTTTTTCCTTGATGTTTTCCAAAGGTTAGGGCAGTCCAGTGTGCGACTTTATGTCCTCTGGGGTGACGTCCCATTGAAAGCATGTCATTGTCCCCCACTGGTTAGGCGCTCGCTGCGCGATCATGTGATGCGGATGCAACATCCCGATGTCCCTCTGACCACTCAAGAAGATCGCGAACAAGGTAACGTACGGTATTGGATGAGTAGCGGTATAAGGGAATCTCGTTACGCGCAGTCAATCGCCGTAGGCTTCTCGGTGAAAGCCCAGTGATCTTGCTCGCCAGTGTTACTGGGACAAGTTCATCGTAACCGACATCAGAGTTTCCGACATTCAAATATCCATCAAGGTTGTCCAGACACTCCTTACCTATAGTGTCTGCATTGGTGTTGTTTTTGTTAATCATACTCACGTTCTCCTAGTCATGTGGCCGCGCTGGACAAACCAATGTACAACTTGGACCACTCCAATGTATTTAGTCTTCGGGCGCACTTTTGATGTTCTGGTGGACGGTTGAGGATAGGGAGTAACCCGGACCAAAAATGTCACAGCGATGCTGATCAAGAAGCCGAGTAACCTCCGATCGAACCCAATAGATCGACGGAAATAGGTGGCCTTGTCTCTGAGCGAGAAATGGCGTTACGAAGAGAGAGTACGAGTGTGACGATACGAGCTTTTCAGCTTGTCGCAAGTATATCTAG
>SLOZ01000314.1 GCA_007132255.1 Limnochordia bacterium
GTGCGATCCAGCAGCCACGACCCCGTCAGTCCAGTGATGGCGCCGAACCCAAACGCGCTGAACACCAAACCATAGTTCATCCCAAGATACTTGGTACCAAATCCTGCAGCCACCACGACCGGGAAGAGAGCAAACGTCACAGCATAGCCGGCCCCGAGCAGTAAGGCACACAAGAAAAGCATCATCCGTGTCGTGGCAATCCAGGGCAGCGCCAGAAACACGGAAGCCTGAACCGTGTAAACAATGATCATGACGCGTACGGTACCTACCCGGTCAGCAAACCAGCCAGCACACGGACGGCCTAAGCCATTCACTAACGCGTACAGCGAAATCGACAGCGCTGCTTGAGCTGGGGATAACTGAAGCTTAAGCTCACCGTAAGCAGTGAGCAGGCCAATGGCCGTCAAACCGCCGCCGATTACCGAAGCTAGGGCGAGCCACAGCACGTAGAACACTGGTTTCTTAATGAAGTCGCGCGGCGCAACATCCTCTACCGCTGCTGGTATCTGCACCGGATGCGTGGCAGAGGCAGCGAGATTGGGCGGCTCCCAGCCCATCGGAGGATTGCGCAATAACGTCGTTCCGATAAACGCCACCACAGTGACGAAAATCCCTAAGGCAATCAATGTTCCATCGACTCCCCAGGCGTCCAGCATGACTTTTTTCAACGGAGCAAAGACCACGGCCGCCAGCCCAAATCCCATCACCGCCGTCGATACAGCAAATCCTGGTCGGTCGGAATACCACTTGCGAGCAGTCGGGGCAATACAAGCGTAGGTCAGGCCGCAAGCAGTGCCCACGACCCCGCCATAGGTGAGCAGCAGCCAGACCGGGGAAGGTACGTAGCGCAGCAGCGCGGCAAGGCCGTAGCCTACGAAGAACAGTATCGTTCCTGCTGTCGCCACTTTCCTGGGTCCAATTCGATCTTGCAGCCAACCCGCCGGTATCATCGCGATGGCAAACACAACGATGAGTGTCGTCAAAGGCAGAGTTGCTTCGGCAACGGTCCATCCCCAATCATCGACTAGAGGCACCACGAAAGAACCCCACGCGTAACTCATCCCTCCTACCAATGAAAGGAGAAAACCTCCAAGAATCACGACCCACCGGTTTTCTTTTGGTTGAACCATCGTTGTCTCCTGTTCCATCTTCAAGAGCCTCCTCTATGGTAATGCTTTCAAGGCTTCCGTCTTATTTGAAGTGCAGGTGCACATGGACTTCGGTCTCTTGACCCACTGCGGAGTGAATATCTACACGATCTGTCATCATACCTACGATTGACAAGCTGTCACCGACGCTTCTGCCTGCTAGCACACCGTAGTATTTCGCCAACTCCTCTCGGAGCGGTTGGTTCAGTCTGGTTCGCATGATTGCCAGTTCATCCTGATCTATGCCTGCGCCATTGTCTGTAACTGTAATGCGCGCCGTGTCTTCGAAATGTTCAAGGTGGACCTCGACCCTGGTAGCTTTCGCTCTAAGAGCCTGTCGGACCAAAGCATTGATGATACCGAGCACAGGTTCCCAATCGCCCATGACCATGACCTCCTCGGATGCTCTTCGACCTGTCGGCAGCACCAAACCACCGTGCACAATCTCCTCAATCGACACTCCTGCCGACATCCCGATGAAAGAGACACATCCTCAACGCGCCTCTGAGAGAGCACGGCGGAGCATGGTTGCCTCAAAGCATACAACAGATAGGCCCAGAGGCCTGGCTGGGCACGGCCAAAACTCTGAGGGTAAAAGTACTGTCACCCTGACTACTGCCTAGAAACGTGTTGATAATGTGATCATCGGACCGCAAAACAAGAGGAGAGAAATCCCTCTACCAGGGATTTCTCCGGCCACAACGACGGAAAATCTCAGTCGGAACAGAGAAAATCAACACCTTCCTAGCAGCCCTGTTTTTTAGAGAACAATGCGTGGTTTACGACCGAGTACGAAATGCCGTTTAGCAGGCGTTTCTCCGAGTTAAACTATCCACTTTGGGCGTTGAAACACGTCTATGCAACAGGGCTGCTAGGCGAGCTCCGTCTCAGAATATACAGACAATATTATACTATTCCCTCTTTTCTTCCGAAACCCCTGCAAGATATGCCATTTTGTTTTTCAATGCCACGTGTGTTTCCCGTGGCCGAACAGCCGACCTTTTCTCAAGGCCGAAGCGCTAACAAAATCACAACGGAACTACCTCTGACACTACTACAGTTCCTTAATGTTCATGGCGTGTAAAAGATGGTTGGCTCGGTAAGCCTCCTGAAGGGTCAGCGGCAAGACCATAGGGAGCCTTGTGCTGCGGTTCCCTTTGCGAAAGCCAACGGGAGCGCTTGGTCGTTTGTCCTGGCGGTTTCTATCGAATTGCAGTCCCCCGGCCCATCGAGCAAATTCGCGGAAGGGCTCTTGGGACCTCGACGCCAAGCCGACCTCACAACCGAGATAGTCGTTCCTTGCGTTCGCTGAGGAGTTCCGATGACATTGGGTAGGACGGCGAGATAGAACCTTGTGTTCTAGTTTCTAGTTGAAACCCGGCATGAACCACCTGCTGTTTGTTCCTGCTCAGACCGTCTTGCAGGGCTTACTGGGAAATCATCTTTCATACTGATTTCCCGAAAAACCATTGACGTCCCAAGATGTTATCTCATAATGCCAAAACAGAAAGCGCGATGGTACGCTTTCGCCCTCAAAGGGCGGGCTATTCAACCCCGGATGGGACGAAAATGGGTATCAACTCTTTGTCCGCATCCATGAGGACATCGGCCGCTGCATACCGCTGGCGATCCTGCCCAACCAAATCGTTATCGAAAACATCGGCATGCCATGGCGTCATTATCATAAACTGTACTTGATTCGCAAGCATCCACGTCGTCGCCAGCATCGGCTGCATTGTATCCAAAGACACTGTCGGCGACGCGTCCACCAGCGACTACCAAAGCCTGTCCCTTGCTCCGAAATTGCGCGGCTGTTAGTCTGGGCCCCAACAGTCACCGAGATTGGTATCAGCGGATTCTAGGCACAGCATCCGGGCAGGCCTATGACTCATCAAGGGCCCCATACGCCACAGCCGGTCCATTCACAGGATTGATTCGACCCGGAGCATGTTCAGCCCCAGGGAGGCTCACACTGTAGCCCCACTTGCCTGGCGCTGGATAGTCCGTACTAACAAACTGAGCGCCGCTTTGGAGGGCGGCGTCTTTCCGCCCGACCAGCCCCTCTTGGATATCGTCCATATGTGGATCAGACATTGTCCGAACCAAATAACCAGCTTTGACTAGGCTCTGAATTTCGTGCATGTTGGATCCAGTAGGATCGTTGTGTTTAATGAACGCGGTCCAAGGTTCTCCTGGTTGCCCGCTGGCAAACAGAATCCGTCCCTCCAGGGAATCTCTGTCTTGGCGATATATGTCCCGAATGTGATCGGTATTATCCAACGTGAAAAGGATCCGTCCCCTAGAGCTTTCTAGGGTAGGCCACCCTTTGTCTAAGACAGCTTGTTCCAGGGTACCGTAATCCCCCCGGACTTCGTCAGGCGTTATTAAGTGGGACGTTGCGAAAACTGAACGGATTTCTTGATCGAGCGCGTCCATGTGCTCTTCTGTACACTCAATGGGTAGAGAGCACGAAGGACACTTCGCACGCAGTAGTTCACTGATCTCGCTGGGCAGAGAGCCTTTCACCTCGATGAGCAGCATTACGGGGAGGTGCCTTGGATTGGATAAGGACCAGTTTCTTACGAGCGTGAGGCCTTCTACCAGCGTTAGACAGGTCGTTTCGTAGTCAATATGTGGGATGTGCATTACTTTAAGCCCAGGTTCGTCTAAGGCTGGGATACCAGATTCTGGGGATTGACCAAGCAGCGCCAACCCAACTCGCTGGGCGAATCGTCCGCCCTGTGGGTCAGCATAGATATCCAATTCGATCTGGCGAATGTTTTGGAGCTGAAGCTGTTCCGGAAGAGGTTGGTGACTGTAGGCTAGGCTTCTTGCCTGTGAGTTGCGGGAACAAAGGACTTGTAGTAGGTTCGGGTTAGGCTGAATATGGTAGCTATTGTGGGATCCAATCACTTGGATCTCGTTAAGTTTAAGCATGCGCCTGATCCTCCTTTTTTGAAGGCGTGTGATAGTGTTATGTTCTGCATCGTTGGTTGTGTTCCTGGCTAAAAGGGCCCAGAGAATGCTGGAGCATTTCCCGGGTTATGGAGGCACTAAAGCGGCTCTTCTCTATTCGTTGGAATGACCGCAAAAAAAGGCACTCCTCCAAGGAGCAGCGCCAAATTGTTCCTTCATATTCGTTTTGGGTTAGCACAGGAATAGTAACACAGTAGGAGCCGGCCGATTTCGTTGATTCCGGAAGCTTGCTCAAAATTTCGTACAGTTGAGTCGCGAGAGGTAAAACGCCAGCCCTTCTTCGCGCCGCTGCAGGAGCTCTCGCTGCTCAGCATGATCTGTGTAGAACGATATTCCCGAATTTTCCTCGGCCAATGTCGCCTTGGCGGTTTGAAGTTCTCGGCGCAGACGGTCATTGTCCAACTGCAGAGCTTTTCGTCGCACTGCTTCTGCAGACAGCTGGGTTTGCAGCTGTTTTACTTGGTCTTCCAACTCGCCAACGCGATCCTCGGGCTGGCGAGTACTATCTTCCTGGCGCTGAGACTCCTCGAACCGCTGCGCTAACAGCGAGAAAGTCTGTTCTAAAGCTGCGAGACGGTCTTCCAACAACTGGTCGTTGTTACTGTGGGCTGATTGATTCTGATTCGCTTCCATGCTAGCAACCTCCGATCAAGAAGAGTGTCACCCTACTTCCAACAGCATGATTGCTAAGAGACCGTGTGTTGTTTACAGCGGCGTCTGCAATGGTTTTGGCGATTCAAAGATCATGCAGGGCCTGTTCCAATGACGAAATGCGTCTACCAAAAAAGTCTATCAGCATCATGGTACTCTTATGGTACCGTAAAACTACAGATTTGTATATAACTTTTTATATAAGTTAGGTTCTTAAGACTCTAAAACTCGTAGCCAAAGGAGCGTCCTCAGCAAGATTGTGTGTCCCCGCCTGCCAAGTCCATCAGCCCCACCGCGGCGTGGACTGCTGCATTGGACCAGCGTGTAGTGGTCCGGAGGGACAATTCCCTTCAACGAGGATTTCAGCAGTTTTCGTTGGGGCATCGGATACAAACCGTGGCCTTAGTCCATGGTTGACCTTAACTGCCTGATCACCAACAAACGAAAAGCGCCCTATCAAAGGACGCTCTTCGTTGTATTCTCAATTGCAAAACCACGAGCTCGCCGAGGCAATCAATGTGGGTACTGGCTCGTCTGAATCGCCAACCCCCCACGCTGTGCAGCATTCTCTGTGGACTTAGCGGAAGATCTCGAACACAGGAGGTTCACCGTTCACAGCAACCTCACCGGCAATGAGCCCGAATACAGCAGCATCAGGAATGGCATTGGAGCCCAGACGATTGCTACCATGAACACCACCGGTTACCTCACCCGCAGCCAGCAGGCCGGGGATAACATCGCCGTAGATATCCAGTACTTCCGCACGCACATTGATCTCTACGCCACCCATGGTGTGATGCACTGAAGGCCACTGCGGAATAGCATAATAGGGACCTTCTAACATGGGAAGCGTTGTTCCTGGCGTAATGACTTTGCCAAAGTCTGAATCGTTACCCTGAACAACGAACTCGTTGTGTCGAGCAATGGTCTGCGCCAATACTTCGCCGGACATGTTTACTTCGTTACCTGCGTAGGTATGGGCGCTGATTTCTGCGGCCAGTTCTTCCAACGTATCGGCAACCAAGACACGACCACGGGCAATGGCTCTTTCCAGATCTGCTGCCGTGGTGAACGATCCATACATGTCGTCACTGAAGATAGAGAATGTCGGATACATACCCGTAGCGATGGCTGCCAATGAGTTTATGTCACGGCGTTCGCCTTCGTTGACGTAACGGCGCCCTTCAGCATCAACATACACAATGCCGCCGGACGGTCCACTGAACGGCACTACAGCAATTGGATCCAAAACGCCGTTATCCGGGTTAGCAAATGGGTACAGCTGAACAAAAGCCATGTGAATCGTATTGGCACCGACCAACTGAGCTAACTGCAGACCGTCGCCGGCAGCACCGCGATGATTGGTGGTTGGTGTGCTAGCATCGATCCAGGGTACGTGGCGCTGACGCATCTCGATGTCGCCACCGAACCCACCGGTAGCCAGGATCACTGCTTTGTCAGCCTTGATGTTGATAACGGAATCTCCCTGCTCGACGCGAACACCCAGAACCCGACCGGCCATTGGTGCTTCACGATAGATGTACGTCATGTTGGTTTCGAGGCGAATATCGACACCAGCTTCTTGTGCCATGCGCTGCTGAACAATGACGATGTCACTGCCGCTTTGGTTCGCTGTTGTGTACGTGCGGAAACCGTAGTGACCGCCTGGCATGGTAATACTCTGCCGGAGTTCCAGACCGTTTTCAATCATCATGTTCAAGAAGTGCGGTGCGCCAGCAACCCATTGCTCAACGAGCTCTCGGCGGGGGAAACCGTCGCCACCTGCTATGCTGTCTTCCACGTGCTTATCGAACGTGTCCGGTTCCAGGCCAAGCGCTTCGTACCATTCATCAGCTTTTGCGCTGGTGTAGGAAGCATATACACCGCCGTTGATAACGGAGTTGCCACCAACGAAGGGCATCCGATCAATCAAGACCGTTGATGCTCCCAAAGCCGCAGCGCGCTCAGATGCTGCCAATCCGGCAAATCCGGCACCGATAACCACGACGTCATAGGTTTCATCCCATTCTGTTGGTGGTTCAACAAAGCCAGCAGCGGATACCATTCCAGATGCTGCGATCAACAGTACTGCTAATACCATACACATTGTGTTCAATTTCTTCATGCGTTACCATCTCCTCTAATTTGATTCACTTACCTTTTCAACCGCCAATGCATTGGCCAAAGCATCAGCCACGCCATCCAACACAGCCTGGCTCGTGCCCGTTGCTCCCGAAACTGTATCGACCTCCAGACTCTGTTCTGTCAGAATCCGTTCAATGGTTGTCTTGAAGCCAGCTTCGGAAATAATCGGTGTTTCGTTGTGCTCGACGATTGTAATCTCGCTGATGATACCCTCGGCAACCACGACACTGACGATCACCTCGCCGCCGTAGCCCTGTCCTTTGCCTTGGTATGTACCATCAGGAACGTCTTGCTTGATTCCCAGTGCATCCGCCACGCCATCTAAGACGGCTTGGCTCGTGCCTGTGGCTCCCGACACCGTATCCACACTTAGGCTTTGCTCCGCCAAGATGCGTGCAATGGTTGTCGCGAAACCAGCATCAGATAAAATTGGTGTTTCATTGTGCTCAACAACCTTGATTTCGCTGATGACGCCTTCGGTGATCACGACACTGACGATCACCTCGCCGCCGTAACCCGATCCTTTACCCTGGTACGTACCGTCGTCCACGTCCCAGGCCGCGGCACCTGCTGCGGCTAGTAGTACAACCAAGAGCCCGGTAAATACTAATACTACCTTTTTCAGCATTTTCACCTCCCCGACATGTCATCTCTCGCTAATCCTATCCCTCAATCCCAAGGCCACACTGCTGACACTTACCGATCGGCAATACAACCGCAGCCAAGGAGCGTGTTGATTTTCCCGGTATCTCGAGCAAACTCATGCCGAACACCTCGGTGAAATCGCTGCTACAGCGATTTCGAGTCTCTTGTTATGAGCTCGCCAGGGCACTTTATCAACACGTTTCAAGACAAGGGTTTAAACGGGCACGTTCAGCGAGTGCAGCCGGGTTTCGACAGGATACGATATCGCTTTCAGTATTAACTTCTGTACGCCTAGACAAAATCCTTCTATGTTTGTGAAAAAAATATTTATTATAAGTGATTCTTGATGTAGTCCCAGGGATTCTGCAACGACACCACTGTTCTCCAAAAGAGAATTCCGCGAATAATCCCTGTTAAAAGGGCTCTTCTCTATGAAGCTGCGGTCTTAGCGACTCGCTGCGCTCGTATTAACTCGCGGTGGGATTCCCCTTAAGTTTGTGATCTAAATAGCTAAATGGCATGCTCGGCGCTAACTGCTTGGAATGTATCCGCCAAGCGGTTCAATGGAACTGCATGTTTGGTTAAGCACGCCGTGTCCTCGTCGCACTCAGTATCACTAAAACTTCTCTCGGGTCGTCATCGAACCCTACTTTCGATCCTCAACAACTCTATTTACCTTCCTGCATGCATGGACATACGCCATGCTCAAGGAGTTGGACGGTAGAGTCCTGAAAAGCATCTGCGTTTGCGTCCATTTCTAGAGAATTACGGAAGGTAATTTTGTAATTTTGTATAATATTTATATTATTAAGTGCTCTGTAAGGAGGGGCGTGATTCTGGCTGCCCCCGAAGAGATGAAGGAGGTGCTGACGTGAAACGTTCGGCTTTTCTCTGGGTACTTTTGGCACTGCTTATCTTGGTCAGTGGCAGCACTGCCCAGCAGATGCCAAGGATTCCTACCCCACCACTGCGGCCCATACCGCAGTTGGCCATTCCTCTTCAGCTTCCACCTCTGCAGCAGTGGCTTGCCGAGAGCCATGCGGCTGCCTTTGCTCAACTACCTGGATTTCGCGACGTAACAGCGGCTCAGGTATTTCCAGTCTACGATTTTGATGGTGAAACACTGGCCTACTATGAAGTGAAGTACACAACAGGCCGGGGCAGCGATGCTGGTTATGTCCTGCTTTCCGCGACTCAGAAGGATCTTCCCATTGTCGAGTTCTCACACCACGGGCTGACTCATCATGAACGCTTTGCCATGATGCTCCAAGAGCCATTTCGCATGATCCGCTATGGGTCAGGTTACATCGTCGCTGAGGATGAGCGAGGGCACCTTCTGGGTGAAATCGGGTTTCGTCCACAGCTTATACCCTATGAACTTTGGGAGCAGACAAGTCACATTGAGCGCGATGAAGGTATTCTCCGACCGGGCGATCCCGCAGAGCCATTCAAAGACGACCTGGACGTTCCGCTGCTGACGATCCGCAGAGAGCTGCAGGACCCAGTTTCGTATCAAGAATGGAAGGAACGGTTGGATCCGCAGACCTTCGTGAACCCTGACCCGGAATACCTCAGGCAGGAGTGGGAAGAACTCCTAATGGAGTTTAAGATGCATGGAGACTCCCGCAGTGGACCCGAGATTGTGCTGGCCAGTTCCAGCGGCTGCTCGTATGATATTTGGTGGATCCCCGCGATGAACAACCGCCCCTACATCCTACAGCTCTCTGCTAACACTGGCGTCAACCACACAAACTGTGCCTCTGGCTGCGGACCCACGGCTTGGATCAACATCTATGCTTGGCACCGTCTGAACAGTTTCTTTGCCCCTGTGGAGTATTCCAAATACAACACCACTTGGATCGATGAGCAGACCATGGAACTGCGAAGCTACTTGCGAACCCGGCGATTGTTCTGTAATGGCTTCACTTGGCATTATCGGATGCGGCGCGGCATTCCCTTTGCCGAGACAGCGTACAATCTGGGTGCATATTATCATTGGCGTTGGAGTCTTTTTGGCTGGGTCCGCAACTCTGACTCAGCTTGGGTGTTTCAGGTGGCACGCGAAATGGCCAAGATCTACGAAGGGCCCTTCGTTGTCGGCTATTTCAGTGATTGGCACTACGCCGTGGGCTACGCCATTGCCGAGTGCCGTGGGCATGGTTGGAGACGGCACAGCTGGGCCTACATCTACCCCGCATGGTCAAGAAATGACTCGGATAATAAGTGGATCAACAAACGAAACATCTTTGGGATTTGGGGTGTTCACTATTTCGTGCCCACGGGACGACTTCGCTCGGACGGATTCCTTTGGCTTTTTCCGCTCTTGAGCAGGGGGACCGACCAAGCTGCGGCAACTGCTGTGGCATCACATCCGGAGTGGGGCAGAGTCGTTGGGGAGTGACGCCAGCATTCCAGGCTTCCACCCGAAAATCGGCTGACTCAGCGTATTCGAATAGCAGCGCCAGCGCACGCTGGGTTTTGGCTGCGGCATCATCGAGCTTTAGAAAAAGAGAAGGCTGTCTCGCATCGAGACGGCCTTCCCTCTTCACTTGGGGTGCTCAAGCCCATAATAGGCTTCACTTCAGTGCGTCGAGCAGTCCGATCAGCACACGATGTGCCTTTTGCGAGACAACAACCATGTTCATGAGACCTCTCCGGGCCAGTGTATCTCTGGATCTCTGGATCCCCGGGATACGGTCAAAAATCGACAACACCGGCAGCAATCTATGATACCATATTGAGAATAGATGTCTCGCTGCGTCCAATGAAACCCAGGCAATTTCGGCAGCGACACGTACTAAGGATTGGTGGTGCGATATGCGTTACCGTGTATTCAATGTGCTGTTGTTACTTCTCGCTGTATTGAACCTGATAGACTATGGTCTGACCCTGCAGGCTTTATCTCATGGTGTGCCCGAGGGCAATCCGATCATGGACGCCGCTTTGGACATGGGCATCTTTCATCTCGT
The DNA here is from genome assembly GCA_007132255.1 of Limnochordia bacterium. Taxonomy (GTDB): domain Bacteria; phylum Bacillota; class Limnochordia; order Darwinibacteriales; family B1SED10-159; genus SLOZ01. The sequence continues at coordinate 10,535 of SLOZ01000314.1, forward strand.
TAAGGCTGCTTTACCGACGGCTCTCCTGTTACTGGCCTGGCTATTCAGCGATCGCATCAAACGCGTCCGTCTATCGGTTCTCGCCTTATTAACCGTGGCAGTCCTCATCTACATGGGCGTCACTGCCTGGCATATCTATGGTTTGTGTTTCAAAGTCAATGGTCTGTAGCTTCCGTTGGCGCCACCGTTTCTCCGAATGACCGTCGGGACAGAACACCTACTCAGGCTATATCGAGGCCGCGGCATTGATGGTCCCGAATGATAGCCCTCCCGCTACTGAACCCTGTCTCGAAATACCAACTGAATGCGACCACCAATCCCCGAAGGCTGTAACTCAGCTGCCATTGTCCGTTCACGCCAGCCATGGAGCCGGTGCGAGCGGATCTGGTTTATGACCTCAGAAAAGTACGGCCATTGGGGTAGGATCGTCTCTTCAATCAATGGCTCACGGTGTTTGGGATCTTGAATGGCATTGAACCAAAGATTCGTGACCTTCACTTCGATGATATTCTGCCCATCCACCAAGTGATCACTAATCTCTACGACATATGGACGTTTCCAGATTACGCCAACGTTTTGACCATTGACGCGCACATCGGCCACTTCAGCGACAACCTCCAGTTCTAACAGTACGTCTTTAGCAGCGAACTGCTTAGAGTCTAGATTCATCTGTTTGCGGTAAACACCGCGCCCGCAGTGATACGCACATCCAGGAATGGACTCCCACGTTTGCACATGATCCAGCGCTTTGTGGACGCCGAGCCGCTCAATATCCAACGCCCAATTCTCGGATATGTCCATAATGTCCTGCACTTCGGCGACCCGAGGTGACACCGCCTGCAGAGGCGGCAGTGCTGATGCGAAAATCAAGAAACACGAACCGCCTGCCTCCAAGTTTACGGTCAACGTTAAGCTTTGTCCGTCGTTGGCAACGGCTTCGGGGAATATCTCTGTTTGGTGAAGGGGGTCCAGAATCACGCAGTGTTCTTGCTGGTTCTTGAACCGCAGCCTTGTCCGCACAGGCTCCCGCGATACATTGGCCACAAAATAAACGTCTTCATCGCCCGTACGACGGTGGACATAGCCGACCGTTTCCGGAGCGTCGAGAATCTGCAAATCCGGCGCCAAAACCTCCTGCAGAGCGAGAACCGCTGCATCAGCGCCGTAGTCTGCCACAACCAAAGAACGTCCACTGCCCACACAGTGCCATGCGCCAGACGTGTCGCCCCCGAACAGCTGCGCAACGATATCATTCAGGGTCGCCTGCTGCTCATCCCTCTCCACAAGACCCGGCACATGCTGAGGAATAGATCCTAAGGAGATAACGGTTCCACCGGCGGTGACCCAGCGTAGTAAGGCCTCAGCGGTGCCTAGAGGTAGATAACGGCAGTTAGGAATCAGCACAACCTTGTATGGGTTTTCCATGATAACTAAGTTATCGCCATTGACAGTAGCGGTCTGGATGACATCATCATTGAGATAGTTAAACCAATAGCCAGCCCGGCCGATGGCCTGGATCACGTCTGCCGTTATGTGCTGTTCGATTTTCATCGACATATGCAGTTCAGCCATGGGTGTTTCGGACCAGATGTCATTCTGAGGTATGTATAGACCCACCTCAGCCACGTTGCAGCCCTTCTGCAAATATGCCGAAACACGATGCATATACGCAGCCAACTCTGGATAGTATTCCCACCAGGTGTTCGTGTGGGAGATCAAGGAAGATGCATAAAAAGCGTGTCCAGGACCATCAGCGTCTGGAGGCGAATAGGCATACCCATGATTAACAATGTGATTGATACCATCCAAGAAAATGGCGTCTGCGGCCAGTTTCATCATCTCCAAGGTTACTAGGAACCGCGGCATTCGCAGCCAGGTAAAGGATTCATTGGAGATAACCCGGCGCCCATAGACGTTCCCGGCTGAGGAAGCCAAACGTCGATGAACAGTGTTGATCATCAAGGAATCCCCTTCACCAAAGGTTTCTCCTTCAGGAATATCCGCAGCGGCATAGACCTTCAAGATATCAGCCCACGTTCCATGAGCTTGAATGCGAGACAGACTTCCCTGTTTGTGACTCCACTCCGTAAGGGGGAGGAAGAAGTTTTCAATGGTCAGTTCAGACATCGTGCGATAATAGTCGTAGCGGATATGCGGCGTCACCGCCCCCATAGAACTCCACAGGGCTGGTAGATAGTCTTTGAGGTCGTAACCCCGCCTTTTTTGGAACTCCTCGAACATCGGAGCCGTCCAGTTGTTGCCTCCCAATTCGATGGAATCGCAGAAGAAAGAGCGGAAGCGGCCTTTGCCAAAACGCTGTACCAAAGGCGCACCCGTATTCTCAAGGTAGAAGTCGGTTACATCCCGGCGGCAGTGGTCCATGGCGTGTCCGTCCATCCCTCGCGCTGGGGCACCGACTCGCTGTCGATATTGGGCACTAACCATGATGGTTAGTTTCCAAATCCCCTCGGGAACGGCAAGCTCCCGCAGGCGATGGCCGTAGGGCCAAGAGTAGATCCACGTCTCCTCCAAATGATGCGTAATATCGCGCAGTGTTTCGGCTTCCATTTCCGCGCCGTTCATCCGCACCAAGGACGCTTGAACTACGTCGCCAGCCCACAGGCCCGTGAAATCTTGAGAATACGTGGTAGGACCTTGGATATCCCATTGGTAAGGCAGCAGGATCTCAGGAGCCATGTGGGAAGGAATCATGGGGCCGCCGTAGGGCCAACTGGAGCCAAGCGTCATATCAAAGGCTAAACCCAGCTGCTCACACTCCTCTAGGGCACACTGGAGCACGTCAAAGAAGCCCGGTGAGAAGAAGGGGTGATTGGTTACGCCTCGGTCCGGATCATCGGCCTGCAGTGGGTACATCACCTGAAGCTCGACTCCACCCAACCCTGCCTGCTGCATGTAACGCAGCTCACGCCGGATTTCATCCTTGTCCACTGCAGCTCCATACCACCACCAGCGGGTATACGGTTTTCCCGCGTCAGATGGTTCTCGGAGACACTGCAGGTAGTTCTTTGCAGCCATGTCTACCACTTCCTCGTTCACTGTAATAGCCGACCATGGTAAGTTATTCTATCTTGATCAGAAACACTCCTGTCAGGAACAGGTGCTTAAGAGTCTTTCGCTAAGACTGCATTATGGAATGATTCTGCACGTCTACCCTACCTTTGGCAGCTCGCAATGTTTGCTTGCTCATGCTTTGCAGACCTTACGGGTCCGAGAACCTAGAAACAAGCGACTTTCTGCCTCTTTTAACCTATTTCACGGCCTCTACCGCTTGTCCCAGGAACAGAAGAATTGTCTCA